>JBIIMX010000069.1:0-12128 GCA_044337765.1 Pirellulales bacterium
CGTCAGGAAGACGCGGGGCCTGGACGGGCCGCTTGCCACAACTGAGAGTCAATTCTCGGCGATCCTTCACAGGCAACAAGGGAGTGTGTGCTATGGCCATGCGTCGTCTCCGCGTTTACACCGGCCCCGATCTGAGCCAGCCGAACGTCGCAGTGCTGGACCAGCCGATGGAAAAGAGCGTCCGCATCTCGCTCGGTGAGGTGTTGCCCCTGCTTGCCGATGCCGTGGTGAGCAATCGCACCTGGCTCACCGACTTTAAGGACGACGAAATCTCGATCTCGTCGGACCTTCACGACGTGCTGCTGGCCTACCGGCACTACCGCCGCCCTGGCGCCTGATCGCCCGCCGCGTTGGCTGCGGATGGCGGCATGGGAATGGACGGGGCCATCTTCCGAAGGCCCCCTCTTGCGGGTGTCTTCCTGGTGGGGCATACTCCCCCGAAGACCGCTTCTCCCTTTGACTCGCACCGCATGACTCTAGCCGTCAATCTCGCCGATTTGGGCCGCCGCGTTCGGGCCGCTAGGTTGGCCCGCAGCCTCACACTCGAGGAGGTTGTTTCGCGGGCCAACTTCACAGTCAGCTGGCTCTCCAAACTGGAGAATGGCCAGCTCACGCCGTCGCTGGAAGGACTCGTCAAACTGGCCGAGGTGCTCGAGTGCGGCGTCGACACGCTCGTTCAGGGCCTGTCTGTGCCGCCTCAGTACGTCGTGGTCAGGCAGGGCGAGGGCCGGACCGAGCCCTCACGGGACAAGCGGAACGGCTATGTACGTGAAAGTCTCGCCGATCAATGGCGGAATCGGGCCATGAATCCCTCGATCGTGGAACTGTCGGGCGTGGGCAACCGCCACCATCCCGACAACCACGACGGCGAGCGGTTTCTGATGGTGCTCGAGGGCGAGGTGAAGCTGGAATACGGCGATGAAGTGATCCACCTCGATACGGGGGACAGCGTCTACATCTACGCCGCCATTCCCCATGTTCTCGCGCCGGCGGGCCGGGGAACGGCAAAGGTGCTGAGCGTGTCGTACGACATGAAGCCACCGGCCGGCTCCGGGCACGGCAACGTCCGCGTGCCGACCCGATCCCGCAAGACCGCGGCCTCCCCCGTTCAAGATGCGGCAGCCAATCGCGGCAAACGCCGCACCTGACCGGCGGCGGAACGACCCGGCCGTGCGGCCTCCTTTCAGGGGTTGAGCAGTCCTCTGGGGGCCACAGATCCCCGCGCCGATAGTGCTCGCCCCGGCGCATGCAGGACGTGTAGACTTTTGCACGGGTTCCGCGTTGCTCGCGGCACACACTCCTCACAACCAACGGGAATGCACCTCCATGCCGCTCTCACGCCGGGATTTCGTGGAAACTGCCCTCGCGGTCGCGGCCGCCTCGCTGGCTGGCATGCCCTCGGCGCCGGCCACGGCAGCCGAGCCCAACACCTCGAACACCACGTCCCCGCAGAAAAAAATCCGTGTCGCGACGATCGGAGTGAACGGGCAGGGGGCAGCCCATGTCGGCGAGTGGCTTGCGAATCCCGACGTCGAACTGGTGGCGATCTGCGACTGTGACCCATCCGCCTACGTGCGGCTGTGCGAAAAGCACTTCCAAAATGCCCTGCACCCACCGGCATACATCCAGGATGTCCGTCGCCTGCTCGACCGCAAGGACATCGACGCGGTTTCCATCGCCACGCCCAACCACTGGCACGCCCTGATGGCGATCTGGGCGATGCAGTCTGGCAAGGATGTCTACGTCGAGAAGCCCTGCAGCCACAACGTGGATGAGGGCCGCGTGATGACCCAGTGGGCGAGAAAGCTCGGCCGCATGTGCCAGATGGGCGTGCAGAGCCGCAGCATGACCGGCATGCGGGAAACTCTCGACTTCGTGAAGAGTGGGAAGATCGGCGACGTCAAGGTGGCCCGCGCGCTGTGCTACAAGCTCCGTCCGAGCACCGGGTTGGTCGACACGGCCGCCCCGCTGCCGCCCGGCCTCGACTTCGACCTCTGGGCGGGCCCCGCCCCGGCCGAGGTGCCGACCCGCAAGAAGCTCCATTACGACTGGCACTGGAACCATGTCACGGGCAACGGCGATCTCGGCAACCAGAATCCCCACGAACTCGACAAGGCCCGCTGGGGACTCGGCAAGCAGGAACTCCCCAAGCGGGTTGTCAGCCTCGGCGGCCGTCTTGGCTACATCGACAACGGCGACACGGCCAACAGCCAGGTGACCATCTTTCAGTGGGACGACGCGCTGCTGATCTCCGACGTGCGGGGGCTCGAAATCAAGACCCCCGTGACGTTCGGTCTCCATGCCGGACCGCTGCGCACCGGCAACGTCTGGTACGGCACGAAGGGCTACATCGTCTCGCCCAATTACAGCTCCAGCGTCGCCTACGACCTCGACGGCAACGAACTGGGCAAGTGGGCGGGCGGAAGCTACCAGCAGCATTTCGCGAACTTCGTGAAAGCCGTCAAGAGCCGCAACCACGAGGACCTCCACCTCGACATCGAGGATGGTCACCTTTCAAGCGCGCTGGCCCATCTGGGAAACGTATCGTGGAAGCTCGGCCAGGCAGTGCCTCCCGGTACCAGGCCCACGCTCGCCGCCACCAACCCACACGTAGCTGCGACGTGGGACAGCTTTGAGGCATATTGCAAGGAAGACAACGTCGACTTCAGCGTTACGAAACTGATCGCCGGCCGTGAGCTCACGATCGATCCGAAAACGGAGCGTTCGACCGACGACGAGGCCAACCGCCTCTTCACCAGAGACTACCGCAAGGGTTTCGAACTGCCTCGGGTGTAGCTGCCGCCGCGAGCTTATGTCTGGGCCGGCGCGGGTGTCTGGGCCGGCGCGGACAGCAGAAGCTGCCAATAGTCCACATCGAGCCAGCGACCGAATTTGAATCCTGCCTCGCGGACGGTGCCGCAGTGGGTGAAACCAACCCGGCGGTGCAGCGCGATGCTCGCGGTATTCGTGGCGTCGATCACGCCCACGAGCGTGTGCAGATCCCGACCACGGGCCTCCTCGACGACCGCCTCCAAAAGCGCCCGGCCCATGCCACAACCCCGAAAACGCGTATCGACGTAGACGGAATGCTCGACCGTCTGGCGGTAGGCCGGAAAGACTCGAAACGGCCCCCAGCTCGCAAACCCCGCCAGCATTCCCGGCTCGGCCTCGATACCCAACACCGGCAGACCATCCTTCTGTTTGGCGGCCCACCACGCCGCCATCGTTTCGGCGCTCCGCGGCTCGTATTCATAGATCGCCGTCGAGTGACGGATCTCATGGTTATAGATCGCCCGAATCCTCTCCAGATGTTCCCGGCCGCAGCGAATCACCACGTGCCGGGCGTCGTCGGACTCCATCTCAGCCATGAGGTCGTACCGGTCGGGCGGGCGGCGTCAGCAGCGACACGACGACGAGGACCAGGAATCCCAGGGGGATCGTCACGAGCCCCGGCTGGCTGAAAGGCACGATCGATGCCTCGCGGCTCCAGCCGTAGACCTTTTCAAATGTGTCGGCCGACAACAGGATCCACGCCAGCGACGACAGCATGCCCACGGTCACCGCCGCGACGATTCCCTGCTTCGTCGTCCGCGGCCAAAACAGGAGCATGACGAGGGCGGGCAGGTTTGCGCTCGCGGCGATGTTGAACGCCCAGCCCACGAGGAAGCTGACGTTAAAGTTGCGAAACAGCACCCCCAGCACCATCGCGATGATCCCGAGCCCCACCGCGGCGATCTTGCCACACCGTACTTTTTCGTGATCGGTCATCGGGATCCGGAACACGTTCTCCACGAGATCATGGGCCACCGCTCCGCTGCCGGCCATGATCAGACCGCTCACCGTGCCGAGCACCGTCGTGAAGGCGATCGCCGAAATGATCGCAAACAGGGTGGTGCTGAACGACTTCGCCAAAAGCGGCGCGGCCATGTTCGTGCTCGTGGGGTCGAGGGCGCCGCTGGTCATGGCCCCGAGCCCAAGGTAGAGCGTGAGCACGTAGAATGCGCCGATCGCGGCGATCCCCACCACCGTGCTCTTCCGGGCAGCGGCGGCATCCTTCACGGTGTAGTAGCGGATGAGAATGTGCGGCAGCGACGCCGTGCCGCAGAAGAGCGCCAGCATCAGGCTGGCAAAATCGAGCCTGTCGGCGAGTTTTCCCGTGGAAAGTCCCTTGAAGTAGCCGCCTGGCTTGAGGAGATCAGCCCCCCGCCGCTCGACCGGGAAGAACGTGGTGTGTGAGCCGTTGGCATCGGTGTGTTTTTTGCTCGACCAGGTCACCACCGTCGAGTCCTCGAGTGCGGAGAGATATTCGAGCGGCCGCAGGGGACCGGTGGCCGTCTTCCCGGCATATCGGGCCGGCAACGCCTTGATGGTGCCGACGGGCCGCAGATCGTGGTCTTTCGACTGCTTCGTGCCGTCGATGAGCACGGTGCCATCGGGCGTGACCGTGCGGACTTGTGGCGTGAGATTCGCGGCGGGGCCGCTGCCGACCACGAGTCCACGATTGAGGATCATCGCCGCCACAATGCCACAGAAGAACACAAGCAGCGACCCCTTGATGAACTGCACCCAGGTCGTCGACACCATGCCCGCCGTGACGACGATCAAGGTGACGGCCACGCCCACCAGAATCACGCCGACCGTATGCGGCAGGCCCAGGAGCGGGACGATCAGGTCGCCCGCTCCGACCATCTGAGGAATGAGATAGAAGATGCTTACCACGAGTGTCGAGATCGCCACAGCGAGCTTGATGCCGCGGCTGTTGAAGCGGCTGTCGAGGGCGTCGGCGAAGGTAAACCTGCCGAGAGCCTTGATCGGCTCGGCGATCACGAACAGCGCCACGATCCAGCCGGCGAGAAATCCGATCGAGTAGAGAAAACCGTCATAGCCGTTGAAGGCGATCATCCCGCAGATGCCAAGGAACGATGCGGCCGAAAGATAGTCGCCGGCAAAGGCGATACCGTTGACGAACCAGTGGATCTCGCCGTGGGCGGCGTAGTAGCCCTTGGCCGACTGCCCCTTGCGGCCGAGGTAGAACGACAGCCCGACGACGCCAATGACAAAAGCGGCAAAGATCGCGACCGCGGAGGAGGAGGATTCGTAAAGCATCGGCCGGAGGTCCTTTCGAAGAGTGCTCTTCGCACAGTGCAGTCGCTGATGCGGATCAGCCGCGGGGCTGGCCGCCCCGCTCGACGGCCCGGCAGGCGGCCATGTAAACGATGGCCAGGATGAGGGCGCCGGCGATCAGGCCCATGCCGTAGGCGATGGCCAGGTTCACTCCGCCAAAGGGCCGCAAGGCGAGCAGGTCGGGACGAAACAGCACGAGGGCCATGAAGCCTGCGTAGAGCAGCACGTAGACCCAGAAGAGCCGCAGGCCGATGCGGCTCGTGGCCGCATCGCCAGCAGCGGACTTGCTGAGTTCAGATCGCGATTCCGATGCCGACATGACCGCCTCCAACTGGTGGTTCCCACTCACTCCGCGAGGCCCGAAGTGTAGCATCACCGTGGCTCACGTGCGTCGGTGCCGAACGCCGCCGCCCGAGATCATTCGGCCGTGAGCTTGGGCCCGCGATCCGAGCGACGACGAGCCTCATCGAGCCCCGGAGGGCGAGCCGCGGCGAAGCGGCTGGCGATCGCGAAGCAGGCCGTGGCTGCCGAGGGCGAGTCCGTGGTCGCTCGTGAAGAGAATGATCGTGTCGTCGAGCCGGCCCTTCGCCTCGAGCGCCGCGACGACGCGGCCGATTCCAGCGTCCATCCCCTCGATGCAGGCATAGTAGTCGGCCAGTGCGGCCGAAATCTGTTCCCTGGTGCGGGGCCAAGCCAGCAGTTTCTCGTCGCGAATCTTCAGTTCACCGTTGTCGAAGGGATGCTCGGGCAGGAAGTTCGCAGGTGGCGGCGGCTCGCGGCCCGTGAACCGTTCGCGAAAGCCGGCCGGCGGCTGCCGCGGATCGTGCGGCGCGGTGAACGCCAGCCAGGCGAAGAACGGCTCGTCGCCGAGGCTGTGCACGAATGCCGACGCGGCGGCACCGAAAAGTTCCGAGGAGTGCGTCCGGGTCGGTTCGGCCTTCACGGGCTGGCCGTGGTTCGTGAACGAGACCACGGGCACACCGACCTGGTCGTGCATGCCCCCGAGAAACACGTTGTGCCCTTCGGCAAAGCAGCGGGTGGCCGAGGCGGCACCGTTGTGCCATTTCCCCGTCAGGAATGTCCGGTAACCCGCCCGCGCAAAGGACTCGGGCCAGGTGTCGCAGCCGCGGAGCTGTTCCTCGACGCGAAAGAGCGACCGGCCGGAGAGCATCATCGCGCGGCTGGGCACGCAGACCGCCACTTGCATGCTTCCCATGCAGTAGGCGCGGTCGCACACCATGCCCCGCCGGACGAGTGCATCGAGCGCGGGCGTCCGCAGGTGCGGATTGCCAAGAGCCGCGATCGTATCGGCCCGCTGATCGTCCGAAAGGACGACGAGGACGCTCGGCGGCCGCTTCCGCGGGGCGGCGGCTCGTCCCGCCTTCCTCGAAGCCGCATCGGCAAACGGCATCGGCCAGTCGGGATGCGGCACGTGCTCGCGGTCGAGGATCGCCTCCATCCGCCCGACGATCTCCGAATGTTCGCCGGCCACGTCCTGCAATTCGGCAGGATCGGCTCCCAGATCGTAGAGTTCGGTCGCATGCGGCTCGTCGGCCTGCTGCTTCGCCCGTCCGCGACGGACGACCTTCCACCGCCCATCGACCGCCGTCTGCCACTGCCGCTCGGTCAGTTCCCGGTAGAGCACGCGGACCGGCGGAGCGGCCGTGCCGCAGAGGGTTGCGGCGAGGCTCACGCCGTCGATGCCCGGGGGGATGCGGTCGCGCAGCCCCGCCAGATCGAGCAGCGTCGGCAGCCAGTCCTCGAAGCCGGTCGGCGCATCGATCGACCCACCTGCGGGAATCCTGCCGGGCCAGACCGCAACGGTCGGCACGCGGAGACCTCCTTCGTATGGCGACCCCTTCCAGTCCCTCAGTCCACGGTGACTGTCGAGCCTGGCAGTGTCGATGCCGCCGGTGCCGGGCGCCGCGGCGCCGTTATCGCTTGAGAAGACAAAGATCGTGTTGTCAGCGATCTGCAACTCCTCCAGCAGCCGGACGATCCTCCCCACCTCCCGGTCCATCCGCGTGATCATCGCGGCGTAGGTTGCCAGCGGCCGCTCGCAAGGCACGTAACCACGCTGGCCGAGGTACGGCTGTTCCTCACCAAAGCGGGTTCGGTAGTCGGGCAGCGAAGGCTCGTCGGCAGGCACCTGCAAGGCGAGATGCGGCACGGTGGTCGGGACGTAGAGAAAGAAGGGGCGGTTCGCGTTCGCGCGGAGAAACTCGACCTGCCTCCCGGCGATCAGGTCGGCGGAGTAGGTCCCACCGTCGAGCGCGATCCGCTGGCGATCATCCCACAGGTAGGCTGGATGATAGGAGTGCGCCTGCCGTTGGCAGTTGTAGCAGAAGAAGCGGTCGAATCCGCAGGCGTGAGGATCGGATGCGCTGCCGGGCGCGCCGAGCCCCCACTTGCCGAAGCCGCCCGTCGCGTAACCGGCGTCTCGCAGCAGCCGCGCGAGCGTGACAGTGCCGGCCGGCATCGGCCGCTGTCCCTCGGGCTTCACCTCGGCATTGCTGCGCACCGCCGCGTGCCCGGGATGCATCCCGGTCATGAGCACGCAGCGGCTGGGCGCACAGACGGCATTGCCGGACCAGTGCCGCGTCAGACGTGTGCCGCGGGCGAAGAGGGCGTCGATCTCAGGTGTGCGGATGTCGCGGGAGCCGAGGGCCGAGACGTCACCGCCCCCGAGATCGTCGCAGAGAAAAAAGACGATGTTGGGCGGCCGCGGCCCGTCGGCACGAACCGCACCGACGAGCAAGACCGCCACCAGTGCGACGCCGCGGAAGACCAGTTCGAGCCAAGCGTATCCGCTCATGAACAGCAGTTCCTTTTGACCGGCGGCAACCAGCAGACTCAGTCCCCGTCGCGGAGTTTCGCCAGCAAATACTCCGTCACCGTCGCATGGCGGACATCGGCCGCCCCCGGATAGACCAGTTCGCAGGGCACGCCCGCCTGATCCAGCCGCTCCTTGAGCTTCACGCCGAAGTTGGCGGTGTGTGTCGGGTCTTTCTGCTCCTGGCCGAGCGCCGGCGGAGCGCCGTACTGCAGGTAGATCGGCGGATCATCCGCCGAAACGAGCGCGTAGGGTGAATACTTCTCGATCACCGGCAGCAGCCGGTCGCGGGCCGCGAGGAACTCCGCGAACTGCGAGTCGCGTTTCGCCGGATCACGCATGAAGCCGAAGGCATGGCCGCCGTAGCGGCTGTTGGGCGTCCACTCCTGCATCTGCACGGGGTCGAGCGTGGTCTGCGCACCGGTCACGGCGGCCGCCAGCAGCCGCGTCGATTCCCGCGCCACCGGGTCGGCGCTGTTCGGGTCGGCCATGTCGTCATGGAACGCCAGCCACAGGCTCGAGCAGCCGCCGGCCGAGCCGCCGCTGGCGGCGATCCGCGTCGTGTCGACCTGCCACTCGGCCGCCCGGCTGCGAACGGTCTGCAACGCCCTCGCGGCGTCAGACAGTGGTGCCCGCACCGGCGGATCGATGCCTGCATCCATCGCCTCCTTGATGAACCGGTATTCGGTCGATACCACGGAAACTCCAGCCGCAAGCAGTGTCGGCAGCATGCCCGTCAAACCGCTCGTCCGATCGCCCCCCTGCCAGCCTCCACCGTGGATGAAGAACAAGAGCGGCACCGGCCTGTCGGCCGTGGCTTGCGGCGCCTTCCAGAAGTGCAGCACCTGTTTCGGATGCGGACCATAAGAGACGTCGGAAATCGTCGGCGGCGGTCCGAACTGCCGCTCATAGGCGGCCTTGAACGGATTCTCGGCCGGGCCTTCACTCTGTTCGTTGACGAGGTCCGTCTGCACGCTGTGCCACCAGCGGTCGTACTCCGCCGCGAGGCGGGCCACGACGTCGCGGTGCTCCGCGGCCACGTCCCGCCGCTCTCCAGGATCGGCGGCGACGTCGTAGAGCTCCCACGCCGTGGGACTGTTCTTCACGTTGACGAGGCTCCACTTTCCCTCGCGAACACGGCACTGGCGATACGCACTCTCGGCGGCCTTGCCGCGGTCCCACCGGCCCAGGTGCGTACACAGCGGCCGGTCGGGCCACGGAGCCTTTCCATCACGCAACAGCGGCACGAGGCTTCTGCCTTCGACCTTGGCCGCAATATGAGCCGGAATCTCCCCGCCGGCGAACTCGCAGAGGGTCGGCAGGACATCGATATGCGCCGTCACCGCCGGCACGTCGACTCCAGCCGGCAGCGAGCCCGGCCACCGCCAGAAGCTTGGAACGCGGGTGCCTCCGCGATAGGCCGTGCCCTTCATCCCGCGCATGGCGGCATTGAAGACCTGCGCCCCTGTGGCTGTGCCGTTGTCGGTCGTAAAGACCAGCAACGTGTCGTCGGCCAGTCCCCACTCGTCGAGCTTCTGCATGAGCCGGCCCATGTTCGCGTCGATGTTCTCGATCATCCCGTAGAACTTCGCGATGTCCGCCCGCTGCTTCGGGTCCTTCACGCCCGCAGTCTCGAGCTTGGCCAGATAGGGCGTGTCGGAACCGTGCGGGCAGTCGAGCGGCCCGTGGGGTGCGTTCGGCGTGACGTAGCAGAAAAACGGCTTGTCTTCCTTGCGGCAGCGATCGATCCAGTCGATTGCGGCATCGAAGAAGACGTCGGTGCAGTAGCCGTTGGTCTTCACGAAGGTGCCGTCACTGCGGATCACCGGGCTGAAATACGAACTGCCGGGTGCGTCACCGCAGGAGCCCGGAAAGCTCTGGCCGATCCCGCCTCCACCATGGATGAAGACCCTGTCAAAGCCGCGCTTGCCCGGCTGGTAGGCGTCTTCGTCGCCGAGGTGCCACTTTCCGAAGATGCCGCTGGTGTAGCCGCTGTTCTTGAGCAGCTGCGGCAGGGTGGTGGCAGAGAGGGCGAGCCGCTCGCGTTCGTTGAGCGTGTGGGTGACACCGGAGCGAAATTCATGCCGACCGGTCATCAGGGCCGCCCGCGTGGGCGAGCAGGTGGGGCTCGCGTGAAACTCGGTCAGCCGCACGCTCTCCGCATGGAGCCGGTCGAGGCTGGGTGTGCGGAGCACCCGATTGCCGTGGGCCGCGACGTCGCCGTAGCCCTGGTCGTCGGTCATCACGTAGATGATATTCGGCCGTTTTTTCGTCGCTGCCGCGGCCGCCGTCGGCTGCTGCTCGCCCGGCGGACCGGCTTGCGCAGCCACCGCAACCATGGCGGCCATCGCCCCCCACAGTGCCGCGCGGAAGACACGCAACGGGATTCGCATGAGACACTCTTCACCAAAAGGCAGACACCGCCGCCAGACCGCATGCGCGCGACCGACGCGCCCGGCATGACATGAAACGTACCGCTTATTTGTCGAGGGCCATGAGCACCTTGGCATAGGCCTCGGCGCGTGCCTCTGGCTTGAGATCCCGGAGTTCCAAGAGCATCGGCCGCAGGCCAGGCGCCCACGCGGCATCGCGGGCCACGCGCGCGTCGACCTTGGCGAGCAGGTCGTCGGCATTTTTCCCGGTGGCGGCCGCCGCCGCCGCGATGACGCTCCGCAGGTATTCCGCCGCCTGCACGTCGGGATTCGGCGCCGCCTCGGCGTCGAACCGCTTGAGCGCCCATGCGATTCCCTCGCTCATATGCTTCTGGAACATCGGCTCTTTCCAGGTGGCGTCGTTGTGGCCGAAGTTCGTGTAGAAGACGCGACCGCTCCCATAGTCGCGCACCCACGACACGGGGACATGCCACGGCTCCCGCGGCGAACTGCCCTGCATCTCGAGACTCACGAGCACCCGAAGATTCTCCGGCTTGTACCGCGGATCGTATTGATAGATCTCGTCCTGCCAGCGGAATCTCGCGGGCAACATGGCCGCGAGCCGATGCCCCGGTTCGTGGACCACGAACGCATGCTGGCCGCTGCCGTTCCACGGATGGCCGGCGAAATGGCCGCCGACCATGTCGCAGTAGGCGTCGGAACTCTTGAGCGTGTCGCTGGCGGCGTGAAAGCCGATGAAGGCCTTTCCCGACTTGATCCACTCGAGGAAGCCGTTGAGATCGGGGATCGGCAACTCGCCCGTCGTGCTCGCGAAGATCACGCCGTCGAAGCTCGCCAGTGCCTCCGGCGCGAATGCCTTCGCGAACTGCGACGTGAGCCCCTGCTGCCAGACCGCGTCGGCCGCGCGGAACGTCTCCTGCTCCGCTCTGAACGCATCCTCTTGTTTCTTCCAGTCGGCGTCGGGGGTGCCGTCGGCCCGCTTGGGGGCCTTGGGCTGAACCGGCCGTCCCGGAGGCATCCGCAGAAAGTCGAGATGGTAGAGGCCGCTGGTGCGACCAAGTTCCTCGAGCACGGGCTCGGCCGTGTTGATCGAGCCATGCCGGAAGCCGTTGGTCACCGTCACGGCCAGAAGTCGCGCGGGCTTTCGGGTTTTGATGTCGTTCTGCGCGCCGTTCTGCGGATCATTTTGGGCGGCCCGCGCCACGGCATGGCCCGTGGAAGCGACGAGCACAGATGCCACCACCACAAGCGCTGTCGACCATATCGAGCGGGTCGCATTTGAGCGGGACCAGTTCGAACGGGACCGGATCGATTGCAGAACAGCCGCCATCATTCTTTTTCTCCGAGGCACCAGAGGGAATCGTGTGTCCGTAGGAAGATCCGCCCATCGACACAGACGGGCGTGGCCACCGTCATCTCATCGACGACGCCTTGGCCGAGAAGTTTGAACGCATCCGGGCCGGCAGCGGGCTCGCCGGAGGACGCGGCGGGCCATGCAAGCACGCTCGACTCACCGTCCTCCCGCGTCACGATGACCCGGCCCTCGACGATCACCGGCGAGGCGCTGTAGGCATTTCGGTTCTTGGGAAGTTCGGTCTTCGCGAGCGTCTTTCCGGTGGCGGCAGCGAGGCACTCCACTCTCCCTTTGTCGGTGCAGACGATGATGCTGCCGTCTTTGACCGCGGGCGTGGGCACATCGGCGCCCAGATCGGTGCGAACCCAGGCCACGTGCGAGGCCGTCACGTCCCCTCTGCCACCGCGGCGGATCGCGGTGATCG
>JBIIMX010000461.1:0-3164 GCA_044337765.1 Pirellulales bacterium
ATGCCGGCCTGAAGGCCGTTGTCGCCGACGTCCGTTCGTTGCCGTTCACCGAAGCGTCCTTCGACGTCGTCTTCTCAGGATCGACGCTCGACCATTTCGAGTCAGTGGCCGATATTCAGACGGCGCTCGGCGAACTCCGCCGCGTGCTGCGGCCCGGCGGCACGTTGATCCTCACGCTCGACAACCCGGTCAACCCGCTGATCTGGCTACGGAACGGGCCACTGCTCGGCCTGCTCCGCCGCGTCGGCATTGTGCCCTATCAGGTCGGGGTGACGCTTGGGCCGCGGGCCCTGAGAAAGACCGTTCAAGCCGCGGGCCTCGATGTTGTCGAGATGGCGGCCGTCATGCACTGTCCGCGGGTGCTTGCCGTGGCGTTGGCGGGGCCTGTGAGCCGCATGCGGCCGGAGTGGCAAGACTGGTTCCTGCGCCACCTCCAGACATGGGAACGGCTGGCACGCTGGCCGACACGCTGGCTCACCGGCCACTACGTAGCGGTCCTGGCCGTGAAGCGCTGATGCTCGCGGCGACCCCGATCGGCGGCGGCCGTCAGCCTGCCGCTACGCCGCTCGACTTGCCGCAGCAGTTCTTGAACTTCTTGCCGCTGCCGCACGGGCAGGGATCGTTGCGGCCGACTTTCTGTCCCAGGTTGCGGATCGGCTCCACCGCCTGCACGCCCCGCGTGTCACCCGCGGCTTCGGGCTGGCCTGCGGGCGGCTGTCCGGGCTCCGGTAGCGTTGCGGATGAGGCCTCCGCATGGATGGCGGCCGTCTCCTTCCACGTGCTCCGCAGTTCGTCATCCTCAACCTGTTCGATCCGGTAGACGATGTCGGTGACCCGCTCGTCGATGCCCTTCCACATCAGGTCGAAGGTGCGCATCCCCTCCCGCTTGTATTCCACCTTCGGATCGACCTGGGCGTAGCCGCGCAGCCCCACGCTCGCACGCAGATGGTCCATCGCGAGCAGGTGATCCTTCCAGGCGTTGTCGAGGATCTGCAGGAGCACCGACCGCTCCATCCGCTTCATTTCGTCGCGGGGATCGTCCGGCTGGGCGTGGCGTTGGCGTGCGGCCGTGGCGAGCACAGCCTTCAGTTCGTCGAGGTTCGCCGAGGCGAGAGCGTCGGCTGTGAGCGAGGGGTCGAACCGTTCCTGTGCCCAAGCCAGCAGCCCCTCCCTGTCGAGGCCGCGGCTGCCGTCGGGCAGCCTTCCCGAGAAGTGCGACAGGCCGACGAGCACCGGATATTCGATCTCGCGGCGGCCATAGACCTCCCGAGCCTTGCGGCGGACGAGCTGCTTGAATGCCTGCGGATCGGCGCCGTTTTGCTCAACGGCTGCCAACTCCTGTGCGTCGAGCCCGACGCCAAACCGCCATTCCGTCCAGCCGCATGCGGTCCGGAGCCCGAAGTCGGATTCGAGGAACTTGGCTCCCTCGGAGAGGTCGACTCGATGGATCGCCTCCTGGACACGCTCCTGCAGGAATTCAGCGACGTCGTTGCGGCCCACCCGCTTGAGATCGCGATCGTTGACGGACAGCTTCCAGCGGACATTGGCGAACGACGCCAACGCCGACCAGTTCCACTCCTCCTCTTCCTCGCTGCCAGGGAGGTTTTCCTCGACGGCCTCGAAGATCTGTGCCTCCGACTGCCGGATGGCCTCGTCGATGGCCCGCCGCTGGGCTTCCTCCGGCGACATGCCGCGGAAATCGTTGCCGTCGAGTTCGCAGGAGAGCTGGCCCGAGGCCCAACTGGCGTAGGTCTGCGTCCCGTAGTCGCGGTCGAGAAAGGTGCCGACGTTTTGGTCGATCTGGCGATCGACCATGTCGAGGATGATGTCGCGACAGGGTTCGCCATCAAGGATCCGTTGGCGGAACCCGTAGACCCGCTTCCGCTGCTCGTCCATCACCTCGTCGTATTCGAGGAGGTTCTTGCGGACCTCGAAGTTGCGCTCCTCGACCTTTTTCTGCGCAGCCTCGACTCGGCGGGTCACCATGCGGCTCTCGATCGCCTCGCCATCCTGCATGCCAAGCCGGGTGAGCACGTTCTTCACCCATTCCCCGGCGAAGATCCGCATCAGGTCGTCTTCGAGCGAGAGGAAGAACCGGCTCGAGCCGGGGTCGCCCTGACGTCCGCAGCGGCCGCGAAGCTGCAGGTCGATCCGACGGGCCTCGTGGCGTTCGGTGCCGACGATCTGCAGGCCGCCCATGTCGCGGACGAGCGCGCCCTCTTCCTTCATATGCTCGCGGGCCGAGATGTCGGCGACCAGCGCGTCCCACTCCTGCTTGGGAACGTCGAGCCGGGTCGCGTAGGTGTTCTGCAGCTTCGCCCAGGCAAGCGTGTCGGGGTTGCCGCCGAGGATGATGTCGGTGCCGCGGCCGGCCATGTTGGTGGCGATGGTAACGGCGCCGAGCCGGCCCGCCTGAGCGATGATCTCGGCCTCCCGCTTGTGCTGCTTCGCGTTGAGCACCTGGTGATCGACGCCGCGCTTTTCAAGCAGATCGGAAAGTCGCTCGCTCTTTTCGATGGAGACGGTGCCCACGAGCACGGGCAATCCCTTCTGCTGGACTTCCTTCACCTTGGCGACCGGTATCATTTCGGTCGTTCGCGAGCCCGCAGGCTGGGATTTGGGCTGAAACTCGTGCATGCCGTCGGCTGTCTTGAGGATTGTGCCGATCTTCCAGCTACCGTCGGTCATGGCGAGCGTGTCCCAGCGGTTGATCCGCTCCACCTCGTCGGCCACCGCCACCCACTTTTCCCGCTCGGTGCGGTAGATGACGTCGGGGTGGTTGAGCCGCTTCATGCCGCGATTGGGCGGGATCGCGATCACATCGAGCTTGTAGATCTTCCAGAACTCATTCGCTTCGGTCATGGCGGTGCCGGTCATGCCGCCGACCTTCTTGTAGAGCTTGAAGAAGTTCTGCAGGGTGACGGTGGCAAGCGTCTGCGATTCCTCCTTCACCTTCACCCCTTCCTTGGCTTCGACCGACTGGTGCAGGCCGTCAGACCATTGCCGGCCGGGCATCAGCCGGCCGGTGAACTCGTCCACGATCACCACTTCGCCGTTCTGCACGACGTAGTTGACGTCGCGCTTGTAGAGATGATGGGCCTTGAGCGAGTTGTCGATGAGATGCGGCCACTCCATGTTGCCCGCGGTGTAGAAGCTCTCGACCC
>JBIIMX010000462.1:0-3163 GCA_044337765.1 Pirellulales bacterium
TCGCAGCCGGTGATCGTGCTGGCCCATAACCTCACTCCCAGCGAAACGGCCAACCTCGACCGACAGTTCGTGCAGGGCTTCGCGACGGAGCTGGGCGGACCCGGCAGCCACACGGCGATCGTCGCGGAAGGGCTCGAGATTCCGGCGGTGGTGGGCATCGGCCCGTTCCTCGCCGATGTATCGGGCGGCGAGCCCGTGATCCTCGATGGCAATCAGGGCATCGTGATCCTTCAGCCGGACGAAGAGACGATCGCCCGCTATCGGCTCGAAGTGGAGGCGGCCCGCACCACCGCGAGGAAACTCGACCGACTGCGGGATCTGCCGGCCGTGACCACCGACGGCGTGCGGATTCAGATCACCGGCAACATCGAGTTTCCCAACGAGGCCCAGCTGTGCCTGAGCCGCGGCTGCGACGGCATCGGCCTCTACCGCACGGAGTTTCTCTACCTGACGAGCCGGCGCGAGCCGACCGAAGAGGATCACTTCGCCGCCTACAGGGATGTGGTGCAGGCGATGCCCGGCATGCCGGTCGTGATCCGCACGCTCGACCTCGGCTCCGACAAGATGCTCACGGAGACCAAGTCGGAAGAGGAGCGGAATCCCTGCCTGGGACTGCGCAGCATCAGGCTCTCGCTGCGGCAGTTGCCGATGTTTCGCACGCAATTGCGGGCGATTCTCCGGGCCAGTGCCCTCGGTGACGTGCGGGTGCTCTTTCCGCTCGTTTCCACGATCGTCGAACTCCGTCAGGCCCGCATGGTCCTGGCGGATGTGATGGAAGATTTGGCCGAGCATGGCATCGCGTTCAACGCGAAGATGCCGGTCGGCATGATGGTTGAGACGCCGGCGGCCGTGATGATGCTCGACGCATTCATCAAAGAGGTCGATTTCGTCTCGATCGGCACCAACGACCTGATCCAGTACACGCTGGCGGTCGATCGGGGCAACAAGGAGGTCGCCGAACTCTACAACGCCTGTGATCCGGCGGTGCTGCGGCTGTTGCGCCGCTCGCTGGACGTGGCGGCGGAGGCCGGCGTGCCAGCCACGGTATGTGGTCAGATGAGCGGCAGCGTGATGTACACGCAGCTGCTTCTGGGATTGGGCTTGCGGCAGCTGAGCGTGCCGGCGAGTGCCATCCCCGAAGTGAAGCAGGTGTGCCGAAGTGTTTCGGCCGCTGAATGCCGCGCGATTGCGGAGAAAGCGCTGACGATGGACGCCGCCCGGGAGGTAAAAGCCTACCTGCGTGACCAACTCCGTCGGCTGCTCGCAGAAACGGTCGCGTAGCGGCAAGGCTGCCAACGCGACACCGCCCCTCGGGGCGGGCGAAGTCATCAAAAGGAAGACAGACATGAAACAGGAAATGCTCATCAACGTGTCGCAGCCGGAAGAATGCCGGATCGCGATCATGGAAGACGGCGTGCTGGAGGAGCTCTATGTCGAGCGGACCAGCCAGGACAATCTCGTCGGCAATATCTACAAGGGCCGCATCGTCAACATCGAGCCGAGCATCCAGGCGGCGTTCGTCGACTTTGGTGTCGGCCGCAACGGATTCCTGCACATCAGCGACGTCGAGCCACAGTATTACCGGCAGGGCGGGCTCGATCCGGATAAGGCGTTTGAGGCTGGCGAGGCCGGTGGCCGCTCTGCGGATATCGAGGAGGCCGATGCGGATGGGCGAGCGAAGACCGCCGTGCGGCGGAAGCCCCGTCTGGGCGACCGGCCCCGGGTGAAGCCGCCCATCCAGGACGTGCTGCGGCGGGGCGATGAAGTGCTCGTGCAGGTTATCAAGGAGGGCTTCGGCACGAAGGGGCCCACGCTGTCCACCTACATCTCGATCCCGGGCCGCTATCTCGTGCTCATGCCGCCACTGGGCCGGGTGGGCGTGTCGAAGAAGATCGACGACGAGCACGAGCGGCGTGTTCTCCGCGACATCATGCTCGACCTGCGGCCGCCGAAGGGGGTCGGGTTTGTCGTCCGCACAGCCGGCACGGAGCGGACCAAATCCGAGATGGCCCGCGACATGGCCTATCTCCTCCGGCTCTGGAAGTCGATCGTGCGGAGGATGCGGAAGTATTCTGCGCCGATCGACATCTACCAGGAGTCGGACATGATCATCCGCACGATCCGTGACATGTTCACGGAAGACGTGGGAAGGATCCTGATCGACGAGCCGGCCGCCTACGAGCGGGCCCGCGAGTTTCTCGAACTGGTAATGCCGAAGTATGTGTCGCGTCTGCAACTCTATGAAGGCAAGGAGCCGCTGTTCCACCGCTACGGGCTCGAGGAGGAGATCAGCCGTATCCACCAGAGGAAGGTGCCTCTCAAGGGCGGTGGTTCGATCGTCATCGACACCACCGAGGCGCTGGTGGCGATCGACGTCAACTCCGGCAGCTTCCGCACCGAGAAGTCGGCGGAGGAGAACGCCTACCAGATGAACCTGATCGCGGCGAAGGAAATCGCCCGTCAGTTGCGGCTTCGCGATCTGGGCGGTGTGATCGTGAACGACTTCATCGACATGCGGCGGGAGAAATACCGTCGCGGCGTCGAGAAGGCGCTCCACGACGCCATGAAGCGGGACCGTGCCCGGACAAAGATCCTGCGGACGAGCCCCTTCGGCCTGATCGAAATGACCCGGCAACGGATTCGGCCGTCGCTGCGCAAGAGCATCTTCCGCGACTGCCCGACCTGTTCCGGGACCGGCATCGTGAAGACCGCCGAGAGCATGGCGATCGAGGTGATGCGGACGCTGCAACTTTCGGCCACCCGCGACGATATCGCCCGGCTCAACGTGACGGTGCACGACGAGGTGGCAACCTGGATCAACAACCGGAAACGCCGCGAGATCGCCCAGTTCGAGGATGCCACGCATGTGCAGTTGCATGTCACGGGCAAGGAGAGCGCCTCGCCCGAGCATCTGCTCATCGAGGCCTGGGATTCGAGTGGCCGGACCGTGCGGTTTCCGTAAAAACCCATGTTTTGAAGGCCCACTCGACCCAGAGTCGGTCCATTGTTAGGCTGAGAGGCTCGAAAAACAGCCCCTTTCGGGCCGACCTGTCTCGCTTCCTTTTACGTCCCTCTTACAGCGGTAACCACCATGGCCAAGACTGCATCCACCAGTGATTCTTCGACATCCGCAACCTCCATGGCGGGCGCCGGGCACCACTAT
>JBIIMX010000463.1:0-3160 GCA_044337765.1 Pirellulales bacterium
TAATCGAACGTGTCGAGATGCGAGAGACCGCCCGGGCAGAAGATCTGAATCACCGCCTTGGCCCTGGCCGGAAACATCGGCGGCCTCGCGGCCAGGGAATTTGCCGACGGCGGGGTCGCAGCAGCCGCTGCGACCGCCCGGGCCTGTTCATCCGCCACGAGTGCCGTCAGCGCGACGCCGCCCAAACCGCCACCCAACTCCCAGAGAAAATTCCGCCGAGAGACGGGTGATCGCCGCAGGTGGCACGGAAATGGAGAGGCTGGCATGGTTGCACCGGAAAGGATGGGCGACTGGTTGCGGATCGCGTCGTTGCAGGCTCAATCGATCGTGACAAACTCGTTGGCGTTCAAGAGCATCCGGCAGAACTGCACGAGGCCGGCCGACTGCACGAGCGTTTTGGCCGCCGCGAGTTCCGCGTCGGCTGGCTCTCGCGCCAGAGCGAGCCTGAAGGCCCGACGCACTTGGGCCGCCGGATCGGCACCGGCATCCTTTTCAAGCCGCTGTGCCCAGTGGCCGGCCTGCCGCAGCATGAAGTCGTTGTTCAAAAGCGCGAGCGACTGCAGCGCCGTCGTCGTCTCCAGCCGCGCGGGGGCGAGATTGGCGGGGTTCGGGCAGTCGAGCGTGGTCATGAACGCATGCGGCGTGCTCCGCACGATGAAGCGATAGATGCTCCTGCGCCAAAGCTCCGGCGAGTCGGCCGTGATGTATTCATAGAGCGGGGCGTAGGATTCCGTGTATTTGAAGTCGCGGTAGCCGGCCCCCCCCATCTCCGGATTGAGCGCCCCGCTCACGGCCAGCGTCGCGTCGCGGAGGCTCTCGGCGTCGAGCCGGCGGGCATTCTGCCGCCAGAGCATCCGATTGTCGGCATCGATCGCAGCCGACGCGGCGGCTCCAGGCACGTCCATGCTTCGCTGCCGGTAGGCGTGGCTGGTGCAAATCAGCCGGTGCATGGCCTTCAGCGACCAGCCTCGGTCGATGAACGCAGCAGCCAGCCAGTCGAGCAGCGCGGGGTGGGAAGGCTTTCCGCCACCAAGACCGAAGTCGCTCGGCGTGTCGACGAGACCTGTGCCGAAGTGATGGTGCCACAGCCGGTTGACGATGACCCGGGGCGTGAGCGGATGATGCGGCGACGTGAGCCAGTTGGCGAGGGCTTTGCGACGGTCGCCATCCGACGCCGTCGTGTCGCCACACGCCGGAGACAGCACCTGCACCGCGGAGATCGTGCCGGGCGAAACCTCGTCGCCCGTGGTCTCGGGATTGCCACGGATGTGGACCTTCACCGTCGGAGGCGGGCCAGCGACCGGTCCGAAGACCTTGTCGGGCACCTTGAGGGCCGCAAGTTCCGCTTCCAGAGTCTCGAGCCTGCCGGTCGCCTCGGCGAGCATCGCCTGCCGATCCGGCGACAGCGATTGCGGATCGCCCTCGATCCGGGCGTCGCCGAAGAAGATCTGGTCCATGCTGATGCCGTTGCCTGCGTCGGTGGCGATGAGCGTGAGAAACCGCGCCGCCGGCGGCAGCGGGATGTCGATCGGTATGCCACCGTCGTCGAAGCCGATCCGCGCGTGCGCCACCGGCTCGCCATCGAAAAACACGAAGAAGTCGGCTCCGGCCTCGGCCGTTCGGCCGCCGTAGCCGACGATGGCGCGAAACCGCGGATTGATGAGCTTCGCCTGCTTGGCGATCTCGAAGAGGTCGAACGTGATTCCGGCGTTGGCGTGGAGGCCGAGGATCGTGTGGGGTTCGTCCCGAAAATCAACGCCACCGAGCTTCGTGGAGAACTGCTGGTTCACGGGGCCGTTGCGGATGGCATCCCAGGCTGCAACGCTCGTTTCCGGAATGCCCTTCACCACAAGGCCCGTCGTGCTCACGGGCACGTCACCGGGTCCATTGGGAACGAAGACGGCGTTGACCAGCGGCGTCGGGCCGGGCGAGACCTTGTTGACCTCGATAGTGCCGAGGAATCCAACCGGCTGCGCGTCGCGGGCCTTTCCGGTACGCGGATCGATGCCAGAAAGCTTTTTCCCGCTGCCGCGGCCATCGCCCCCGCCGACGATGTCGGCCAGATCGATCGGCTTGCCAGCCAGAGAGTGGGTGTCGGCCCGAGCTTTGGCGATTCTGGCGGTGAGGTCGGCCTTCGACCGCTGGTACTGGCTGTCGGCTGCGGTGCTCGTGGCGCGTTCCGCCCGCTTGACCCCGGCGAAGACGGCCGTGAGGGCGTAATACTCGCGCTGCGGGATCGGATCGAGCTTATGGTCATGGCAGCGGGCGCAGTTGATCGTCACGCCGCAGGTGCTCGTCATGACCTGCGTGATCATGTCGTCGAGGTCGTCGGCACGGGCCTGCCGCCGCAACACGTCGCTCTTCGTCTCCACCTGGCCCACGAAATCCCATGGCCCGGCCGCCAGGAACCCGGTGGCGATCACCGCATCGGCGTCTTCGGGCGCGAGCACGTCCCCGGCGATCTGTCTGCGAAGGAATTCGTCGTAGGGAAGATCGGCATTGAGGGCCTTGATCACCCAGTCGCGATACCGCCAGGCGTTGGGCCGGAGCTGGTCGCGTTCGAAGCCATGCGTGTCTGCGTAGTGCGCGATGTCGAGCCAGTGGCGGGCCCAGCGTTCACCGTAATGGGGGGAGGCGAGCAGACGGTCGACGAGCTTTTCGTAGGCGTCGGGAGACTCATCGGCGACGAACGCGGCCACGTCCTCAGGCGTGGGCGGCAGGCCCAGCAGATCGAACGACAGCCTGCGAATGAGCGTGCGGCGATCGGCCTCGGGGGCAGGCGCACGATCTATTTCCGCGAGCTTGGCCTGCAACAAACGGTCGATCTCGTTGCGGGCCGGCCAGCCGTCGTGGGCCGGTGGCACGGCAGGGAGAACCACCGACTGCCAGGCCCAGTGATCGAGCCGGGGATCGCGGTCGGTTTCGCGTGCCAACCGGTCAGCCTCGGATTCGGGCCATTCGGCGCCGGCGGCAATCCACGCTTCGAGCAGCGCGATATCGGAGGGAGAGAGACGATCGCCATCGGGAGGCATCATCGTCTTGGGCTTGGTGCTCCGCACGCGGCGGACGAGTTCACTCTCACCGCTCTTGCCAGGCAGGATCACCGGCCCGAAGTCGCCCCCTCGCATCGCGCGGTGCTTCACATCGAGCCGCAAGTGGC
>JBIIMX010000464.1:0-3135 GCA_044337765.1 Pirellulales bacterium
GCCGAGCCCTGGCACCGCGATCGCACTGCTCACCGGCAGGCTCGACCGTACGCTCTCGATCGACGGCCTGCCCGCTCCCGACCATCTGCTGATGGAGCCGGTACTCGATCCGGCCACGGCTGCCGCGGCTGGCGGGAAGACCGTGGAGAGGTTCGTCTGGGATCCGGAGGCACGTCGGCTCGAGCGAGTGAATCTTCCGCCCCAGGCGGCACGCGCGCAGGAGGCACTCCATCTCGCCCGCGATCTGGCGGCGCTGAGCGCCACACAGCCCGATGCCATTCGCCTCGTGCTCCTCGCGCGACTGGAGGCCCTGCTGGCCGCCGGAGGGGATCCACTCACCGCCCTCGATCGCATACCCCTCGAACAGCTCCAGGCGGCACTCACGGGGCCTGAGGGTTTTGATGCCGAGGCCGTGGCGGATGTGCTCGAGATCGCGGCCTCACGCGGCATGTTCTCCGCGGCGGCAGGCGCGGCCCGGGCGATCTCGGCCTCCCATGCGGCAGCAGCCGCCCGGGCTGCCGTCGATCCCTTGCCCGGGGAAGAGGTCGCGAAGGCCGACGCGGCCAGGCAGCAGTTCGTCCCCGAAAGCGCGGCTCCGCTGACACCGGCTATCCGAACGTCGCTGCTGCGAGCGATGGCTGTACCCGATGCCACGTTGCAGTTCGAGGCGGCGCGAACCCTTGCCGAGGCCGGTGGTGATCCGCCTTACCGCGGATCCAGCCGCGTGGTCGAAATCCTGCTGCAGTCCGCCACCAGCACCGGCGAGGAGATCGCGGTCTTGGCGCATCCCGACGCGGTCGTGCGTGAGGAGATGGCAACCGGCCTCTCCAGGTTCGGCTACCGCGTGGAGAAGGTCGCTTCGGGCCGCGATGCAATCCTCGCCGCGAGGGCCAACGTCGACACCGTGCTCGTGGTCATCTCGGCACGAACGGTCCGCCCCACTGCCCTGGAGACGGTGCAGTTCATCCAGCGTCAGGCGGTGGGCGACGTGCCGCCCGTGCTCGTGGTCGTCGACCCGCTCGACGACGATGCCCGAGGCAAGTACCTCACGCAACTGCTGCTGAAGTTTTCGGATTTGGACTGCGTCGGGATCATGGATCGCCTCGACAGCATCTTTGCGCCGCGGGTCGATCTGGCCACCGGCAAGCAGGTCGGACCGCCGCGGTTCCCTGATCACTTGGCGCAGGTGGCCGGTCCGCAGGCCGTCGCACCGGAGGCAAGGCAGGCCCGCTCGGTCCAGCGGCGGACGCGGGCCGCACGGGCGCTGGCTCTGCTTGCCGACCTTGGCCGCCGCAAATGGGACGTGACGGCGGCCGAGACGACGGCACGCCTGGCACTGATGCAGAGCCCGCAGCCTGGCAGCCCCACCGATCTCTTTGCCCCGGCCACCGCTCTGCTGGCCACTCTTGGATCGAGCCGGGCCCAGCAGGCTCTCTTGGGGGAGACCGAACGGGCCGGACTGCCGGCCGAGTCACGCAACCAGGCTCTCGCGGGCTTTGCGGCGAGCGTGGACCGCTACGGTGTGCTCCTGGAATGCGATCCCCTGCGGGCCGCCTTGGCAAGGTACAATCCCTCCGAAGCGTCGGCCGACCGTGCCATGGCCGGTGCTGTTTTTGACATCATTGAAACTTCCTCCAGGAAGGCCCGACCCGTCTCTGCCGATGCTGCGCACACCCGGCCAACACGGTGACGAGACCACCTCCCCGATCAAGGGCCTGATCGGGGCGGGACCGGCGATGATGGAGGTCTACGCCATGACGCGGCGGGTGGCTGCGTCGAATGCGTCGGTGCTTCTGGTGGGTGAGACCGGCACGGGCAAGGAACTGGTCGCCAAAGCGATCCACCAGCTCTCACCGCGGGGCAGCGGGCCTTTCGTCCGGGTCAACTGCGGCGCCCTCTCGGAGAGCCTGCTGGAAAGCGAGCTCTTCGGCCACGTCCGCGGTTCGTTCACCGGCGCCATCGCCAATCGCACCGGTCGGTTCGAGGCCGCTCACACCGGCACGATCTTTCTCGACGAGATCAACTCCACCACGCCGAAGCTGCAGGTCAAACTGCTGCGGGTCCTGCAGGAGCGGGAGTTCGAACGGGTGGGCGACACCGAGACGATCCGCGTCGACACCCGGGTGATCGCGGCGAGCAACCGAGAACTGCTCGACGAGGTCGCCAAGGAGAACTTCCGCGAAGACCTCTATTACCGGCTCAACGTGGTGCCGATCTACCTGCCCCCGCTGCGGGCCCGTCGCGAGGACATTCCTCAGCTCGTGAGCCACTTTCTCGAGCATTACAACGAGGCCAACGACCGCTACGTCGTTCACATCCAAAAGGAGGCCGCGGCGTCGCTTGCGAGGTACCACTGGCCGGGCAACGTCCGCGAGTTGCAGAACGTCATCGAGCGGTGCGTGGTGATGGCCACAGGTGACGAACTGACAATCGACCTCCTGCCACCGGCGATGAGGGGCGACCGTCCGGCCGTCTCGCTCCCCGGCCGGGGCGGTGATCTCGACAGTCTCGCGCGGGACCTCGTGGAGCAGGGCATGGCGACGGCCGGCCCTGACGATGAAAACCTCTTTGATCGCATCGTCAGTCGCGTGGAACGGGAACTCATTGCCCAGATGCTCGCCGACTGCAAGGGGGTGCAACTCAAGGCTGCCGCCCGCCTCGGCATCAACCGCAACACACTTCGCAAGAAGCTGCAGGAGCACGGTCTCGAAGAGGCGGAGTAAGGGACGCGGCTGCTTCACGAACTCGTAGCATCGCGGCCGGACTCAGCGGCAGCGTCAAGCCAAGGACCCGGACACGGTTGGGAAACTTGCCGCCACGGGGGGAACCAAGAACGGACAAGTTAAAAACTCGCCGCCACGGGGGAGCGCACAGTCCGGCACCAATGACGGGCAGCCTCAACTTACGGACAAGTTAAAAACTTGCCGCCACGGGGGAGCCGGGATCGGCGAAGGTGGAGGAGACGAGGAGGATGTCCGACTTGTTGTGCGTGCCATGCCGCTCGGGGTAGCAAGTCGGAATCTCCGAGCGACGGAACCTTTGCCGGCCCGGCGGTGCGCACAGTCCGGCACAAATGAGGGGCAGCCTCGACGCACGGACAAGTTAAAAACTTGCCGCCACGGGGCCGCTGTGCCG
>JBIIMX010000465.1:0-3134 GCA_044337765.1 Pirellulales bacterium
CATCCCGTGGCGGCGAGTTTCTTAACTTGCCGTGTCCTTGCTTCAACACACGTTGAAAACCTGTCGCCAACGTGGTCGAGCCCCTCGGCGAGCCCTGCCGCGATGGCGAGTGTTAGGTCGCCTGTGCGGCCAGGCGGCGGAGTTGGCCGCAGGCAGCGTCGATCCGGGCGCCCTTGCGACGGCGGACCTGCACGTTGACCCCCGCCATGCGGAGCACGTCGAGAAACCGTTCCTGGGATCCCTGGGTCGGCTCCCGCCAGGTGAGACCCGCGACGGCGTTGTAAGGGATCACGTTCACAAGCGCCGCCCGCCGGCCGAGCAGACGGACCAGACGCTTGGCATCCTCTGGTGAGTCGTTCACGCTGCCAAGAAGCACGTATTCAAACGTCAGTCTGCGGCCCGATGCCTCCCAGTAACGGTCGGCGGCCGCCATCACGTCGGCCAGACCGATCGACTTGTTCACCGGCACGAGCTTTGTCCGCAGCGAGTCTTCGGCGGCATGAAGCGAGACGGCCAGGTGGTAGCCGGGGTTTTCTTCGGTCAGTCGGTCGATGGCCTTGGGCAGGCCCACCGTCGAGATCGTGATCCTCCGCTGCGAGATGCCGAAGCCTTCGGGATCCTGTGCGGTGGCCAGTGCCGGCAGGAGCCGGTCGAGGTTCGCCAGCGGCTCCCCCATGCCCATCACGACAATGTGGCTGAGCCGCTCCTCGGCTGGCAGGAGCAGCTGGAGCCGGAGCAGCTGTTCCAGGATCTCGCCTGTCGTGAGGTTGCGGATCACGCCGTCGAGGCCGCTCGCACAGAACACGCAGCCCATCGCACAGCCGACCTGCGAGCTGATGCAGACGGTGCGGCGGTCGCCATCCCGCAGCAGCACGCACTCGATCCGCTGGCCGTCGTGGAGTTCGAGGAGGAGCTTCTCGGTGCCGTCTTCCGCCTTGGAATGCTTCGCGATCGTCGTGGTCCAGATCCGAAAATCTCCCTCCAGGTGCGTCCGCAGTTCCTTCGGAAGGTCGGTCATGTCGGTGAACGACGCCGCCCGCCGGCCAAACAGCCACCGGCGGATCGCCTTGGCCCGCCAGGCAGGCTGCTGCCGCTGCCGAAGCCATTCGCCCAACAGGCTGTCCGGCGTGCCAGAGGCCTCCACGATGTGGGGCAGGCCTGCAACCGGGCCGGGAGTGGGGGTTTCCAGACGGCTGGCGTCGCCCGAATCGGCGGGGTAGATTTCTGGGATCATTCCGACCATCATACGCAGACGCCCCGGTCCGTCGCAGGAATCCTCCGCAAAACATCCCCTCAGAACCATGAGCGAAAAAAACTTCGAAGAGCGGACGCGTTGGGTGTATGACGAACGGGCTTTTCCGGTCTGGAACGCCTCTTTTGACAAGGCGGACCGCACCGAGATGATCCGTGACGATCTCTGGGCGGGCCGCAGCATTGCGATCCTGCTGGCTGTGCTGGTCGCGACCGGACTGCTGCTTTCGCTGGGCACAGTGGCATTCGTCGCCGCATGGCGGTAATGCTCGCCCCCGTAGGCACGCCGCGACTTTGCCCTGTCGAGTAGCTGTTCCGGCGGCTATGGCCGCGGCGGTTGACCCCTTCCCCATCGGGGCGTTACGTTCTTGGTAGCGTTTCGATAACGTCTTGGGCGTGTTTCACGAAGGGGCGGGGCCAGCGGCAGGGCTCGCAAGAGAGCGATTTTTCCATGTCGACTCGACCAGTGCTTCCGTTCACGAACGGCCCGCGTCTCGAGCACGTCTCCATTCGCGCTCCTGCCAAGTTGAATCTTTCTTTGGCGGTTCTGGCCCGACGCGCTGACGGCTTTCACGAGATCGAATCGCTGATGGTGCCCGTCACGCTCCACGACACCCTGCGGGTGCAGGTGTCCGAGGTGCCTGGCATCAGGCTCCGCGTGCGGTTTGGCGGCAGGCTGGCGACAGCCGCCGGTTCGTCCCTGGCCCACGACGTGCCGACCGACGCATCCAACCTTGTGGTCCGAGCCGCGCAGGCGCTGGCCTTCGAGGCGGGGTTGGCGTGTTCGCCAGATTCGCCATGCGATCCCGGTCTCGACATCGATCTCGTGAAACGCATTCCGTCAGGCTCAGGTCTCGGCGGCGGCTCGAGCGACGCGGCCGCCACGCTCATGGCGGCTGCGAAGGTCTGGGGCCTCGGCGTTTCCCACGAAACCCTGGCCGCGATCGGCGCGCGGATCGGCAGCGATGTGCCGGTGTTCTTCGCGGGCGGTGCGGCGATCGCCGCGGGCCGTGGTGAGCGGATTGAACCGGTGGCGGGATTGCCTCCGCTGCATGCAGTGATCGCCCGGCCGCAGGCCGGACTGTCAACCGCGGCGGTCTACTCGCGATGCACGCCCGATGCGACCCGACGCGGATCGGCGCAGCGACTGGCGGCCAGCCTTGCTGCCGGACGGTTTCGCGGAGCGTTGCCGCTCATGCACAACAGTCTGGAAGAACCCGCACGGAGCATGTGCGCCGAGGTGGCGCGGCTGCTCGAACAATTTTCGAGGGCCGGTGCAGTGCACCCGATGCTCACTGGTAGCGGCAGTGCCTGCTTTGCGGTCGTGCGTTCCGCCATGGAGTCGCGGCGCGTGGCCGCGAGGCTCGAGAGAGCGGGGTGGCCCGGGGTATTCGCCGTGAGGTTCAAGCCAGGGTGTCGTAAGGAAATGGCCGTTGTGGCAGACGCCTGACACGAGTCGGGCGGACGAACGTCGGTGAGGGCATCCACTGCCGGCGGCCTGGGGAGGCGCGGCCGGTGTGAGAAAAGGGGGGGTAGAGGTCATGGAAATCACCGAGGTCCGCATCAAACTCGTGGAAAACGCCGTAGAGCGTTTGCTCGCGTTCTGTTCGATCACGATCAACGCGGCGTTCGTGGTCCGCGATCTCAAGATCATCGGCGGTCCCAACGGGCCTTTCGTGGCAATGCCCAGCCGGAAGCTGTGCGCGCACTGTCCTGGGTGCGGCTATAAGAATCCCTTCAAGGCCAGCTATTGCAACCAGTGTGGCAAGAAGTTGATCGAAGGGCAGCCGCCGCGGGATGGCGAGGGCCGGGTCAGACTCTATGCCGATATTGCCCACCCGATCAACGCGGCCTGTCGGGACATGATCCAGAAGCATGTGGTC
>JBIIMX010000466.1:0-3131 GCA_044337765.1 Pirellulales bacterium
GCACGCACCGCGAGAGGGCGGCCTCGTGCAGCGCCACTCCCCAATTGTCGTTGCGACTCGGGAGAATGAAGACCCTCGCCTCGCCCAGATGGCGGGCCACCTCCGCAGCATCGCAAAACGGCAGATGCTCACAGCCAGGCGTCGCGGCAGCTTGTGCAGCAAGCGGGCCGTCACCGATGCAACGCAACCGCCAGCCCTGCGATTGCAGCCCTGATGCCCGAAAGCCCCCGAGGAGCACATCCACACCCTTGCGAACGATCATTTGGCCTACGAAGAGAATCAACTTGGAACGCCGTGATGCCATGTTCGAGGCGGTGAACAGGGCCGGATCGGCACCATACAAGCCCTCCCGCACATGCCCATCCGGCACCCCAAAGAATCGCATCAGACTGCGGGCATCGCGGCCGGGCACGAAAAAACGGTCGAACCTTTGACGCAGGCCGAGCCTGAACCGGACCGCTCCCAGCAGCTGCCGGAACGTGTGCCGCCGGCGATTGTCGGCCATGCAGACGACCGCTCGCCCCTGCTGCTTCGCCTCGGTGGCGAACCTTTTGCACAACGGAAATGCCCAGCCTGTGGAGAACACGATATCGGGCGTTCTGGTCGCGACGTCGGCCCACGATGGGGTGTCGGTCGCGGCGTCGTACCAGTGGATGGGAAAGACGCTCGTCCGATCGATCTCGTCCGTGGGGAATGGGGGTCTGCTTCCGACCACCGTGACGGCAAGATTCTCGAAAGCCGCCAACGCCCTCAGTTCGCGGGCGGCATACATCGGCAGCCCCTCCCAGACGAAACCGATCGAGACAGCGGACGGCCGTGTGGCGTGGCTCAGGGTCATGGACTAGGCAGCAGGCGAAACGGGCGAATGGTGGCTGAACCGAGATACGGCCAACGGCACGGGCTTCTGCCCCGCTCCCGTTCGCGAGCCATACACAGCGAGGAGCCCGGCCACCATAAGCATGTGCTCTGCGACTCGTTCACTGAGCATGTAGGGCAGCGTAGCCCCTCCCAATACGATGTTGCTGATGACCGCAAGCCCCAGAATCGCGATCGCGATGTCCGTCTCTTTGGTAATGGCATTCTTGGCCACCATCACGGCATGCAAGAGTATCAGCAGCTCGATCGGCCCGGCCACCAGTCCAAGCTGGAGCAGCGGATCGAGAAGGATGCTGTGCGTGCTGTAGATCCAGACCACTTCCTGTCCGAGGGATTGGATCACGAACTCAGGCGCCGGGATGCCGCACACGGTTGGGTTGCTCGCCAGTTCACGCAAGGCACCCGCCCAGATCGGACCACGATCCGAGAGCAATTTGAACGTCATCCTGTCGTACGTCGATCCTTGTCCACCCCTGACCGTCTCGTGCGTGTCCCGGGTCGGGTCGTACGACAATGCCGCATAAAAGAGCATCGAGAGCGTGACAACGACGAGTGCATAGGTCAAACCGGTGACAACCCAACCACGGATTGCTTTTTTCCCGCACAGTCCCAGGCAACCGCCTGCAATCATGTTCCAGCTCCAGAGCAGGAGCAGCGTGAATGTCGCTTTTGCCGCAAAGATGACCGCCGCCACTGAGTAGGCCAACGCCATCACGCACGGGACAACCCCTGCACCTCCGAGAACCATCAGAGGAACACAGTTCCCGGCGATCGGCAGGAGCACCCAAAGCTGCCGATTGTTGTAGCGAACCGCGAGCGCCGCCAGCACGGTAAGCATGCCCACCACCGCAAACCCTGTCGCCAACTGCATGAGCTGCTTTTTTGAGCATGCTGGCATCAGCAATCCGTAGAAGTAGAGACCCGGCACACAGTATTGACGCACCCCAGCGGTCCAGCCCCGAGATCCGTAAGCCGCCATCGCCCCAGCCACCACGAACAGCATCCCGAGCAGGTAGAGGTTGTAGAGCCAGAAGGGAAACTGCCCGCGTCT
The DNA here is from genome assembly GCA_044337765.1 of Pirellulales bacterium. Classification (GTDB taxonomy): domain Bacteria; phylum Planctomycetota; class Planctomycetia; order Pirellulales; family UBA1268; genus CAMCQY01. Next base: position 1,928 of record JBIIMX010000466.1, read on the forward strand.
CGCCACTCGTGCGGATAACGCCGCGAAGAAGGTGCGAATGAAGTACAGAATGCAGGGAAGAATGAACGCATACTGTTCGAATCCCGTCATCTGCTGCGCCATGTCGTTGGCTGCGCCGAAACCGCTGTCGTCGCCCACCTGAATCCGCAATTGCACGCACGACAGTACGAACGGAAGGATGATGTCGGGCTTCATCCGCCAGATCAGGTAACAGGCGAAGAGACTCCGCACCCAGATAGACGACGGCAGATGCACCCACGACCAGACGACGTAAACGATTCCCAACGCGATCAGGTACGGATTGAAGATGACCCCATCTTCCGTGCCGCTCCTGGCAGTGCGACCCGGCCAGTCCGCCTGAACGGCGGGGCTGAGCGGTTGGAGACGCAGGGCGTCGAATGTCATCGGCCGCAGCCTCGCATAGTCACGACCGCACTCCGCTCACTGCCGGCGGCAGCACCTGCCGCATTCCGGCCGGCAAAACGGCATGGGCCACCTCCAGCAGCATCTGCCGCAGCGGTGCCGACCGCAGCGTGAGCACCAGAATGGCGATGCCGCCGCAGGACGCGGCTACCAGGGGAATCTGCCACACTTGCAACGAAAATTCCGGCAGCATGCTGGCTGCTGCAAGGCCGGCGATGATGAGCACGGCATCGACGGCCAACGCCAGCGACTCCGCCGCGTAGGTCCGCACGCCGGTGAACCTGGCCATGCCATCAAGCATCAGGATTGTCGCGACGAGAGGCGTCGGCGTGGCGGCTACCGCCATCCCCAGACTGCCGAAGAGGTAGGCGCCGCACGCCATCAGGGCAAGACGAACTGCCCCCTCCACGCACAACACGAATTGCCCGCGCATGATCCGGCCCGTGGAACCGAACATATACGATGCGAAAGACAATACCGTGCTGGCGATGGCCGCGGTAGCGATCGCCAACGAGAGCGGGACGGGCAGGATGAAGTGCGGGCCCACCCAAGCGGTCAGAAACTGGCGACGAACGCTCACGAAGGCTATGGCGAGGCCGCCCGCCATGATCATGGTCAGCCGCAGGGAGTTGAGGAACAGCCGAAAGGCAGGCAACCCCTGTTCGCGGGACAGAAACCGGGTGAAGGCCGGGAGCAACGCGCCTCCGAAGCCATTGGCCAGGCTCGTCGCCATGGAGGTCGGCCGCGCCGTATTGGCATAGAGCGTGGCTGCTGCCGGACC
>JBIIMX010000467.1:0-3098 GCA_044337765.1 Pirellulales bacterium
GAATCCGACGGATATCCTGCGGATGGAGTATGCCTACGACGCCGACGGCACCATCGGTCTGCCGACCGGCCCCGGCCTCGGGGTGGAGGTGGACGAGACGCTCCTCGCCAAGCAGGCGAGCCAGCCGCAGACCTTCAAGTGGCCCGAGCTAAGGCTGAAAGACGGCTCGGTCGCCGACTATTGAGCCAACGGCCTCCCAAGCCTATTCGCGGCCGTAGAACTGCTCCTCGCGAGGCAGGAGGCCGACCTTCCAGGTTGCCGGGTAGAACCGCACGATCCGGCCCGGGCGGAAGCCGTCGAGCAGCATGCAGCACTTCACCCGGATCCGCACCCCGCTCGAACCGACCTCCTTAGGCACCTTGTCGATCGACAGGATGTTGCCCCCCTTTCGATCGTGCATCGGCTCGTAGGTCATGAGACATTCCCGTGCGACCGCGATGCCCCCCTTCGGCGCTTTCGGGTCGCCCTCTCGGGCCGAGAATGGCCAGCCATGCGGCTCCTCTTCGATGCCGGTCAACTCCTCGAACAGACCGGGATCGACCGAGTCGAAAAACGTGATCGTCACGATCTGTGCCTCGTCATCGACCGCGTCGATCCAGCCCGGCAGGCCACGATCGCGGACGTGGTCGCGATGCCGTTTGATCTGCAATTCCGTCGCGAGCGTGCGGCTCGCCTCGTCCAGCCAGATCTCGAGCACCCGCCCCGGTCCCTGGAGCGTCGCCCACGTGAGATTGATCTGTACGGTCTGTCCGACCACGATCGACTCGAGCGTTCCGATGACCTTTTCCAGGTACACCCGTGTGCCGTCCGTCAGGTCGAAGACCTTGGGCTTGCCGGCCGGTGCACCCTCGGCAAGCAGCGTGGCCGTCAGCTTCTTCCCGGCCAGGTCCACCGCCTCGACCCTCCACGCCTGCTTCTGGCGCGCGTGGTACGAAAAATCGTCCTCCAGTTGGAGGCACCGCTTGAATTCCCAGTCCGCAGTACTCCGGTCGTGCGGCCCCCGTGGCGGTGGCGACGTGTCGCCTGGGTCCTTGAGATAGAAGAGACCGTGCAGGTGGGTGCCGAGCGGAATGTCCTGCAGGGCCGCCGGGCCGCCGTGGTAGGAGATCGAGCCGTAGGGCAACATCGCGCTGTCGAGCGGCAGGTCGAAGTGAGACACGTGCTGGGTGTCGTCGCGATCGACCCGGATCCTGAACCGCCGTTCGGGATGGTCGCACTGGATCAACTCGCCCGAAATGGCATGCGCCGAGTTTGCCGGCGGGAAGTTTCCATCCACGAGCTGATACCACTTGAGCGACGTGTCAGGATTCGCATCGGTGCGAAACGCCGGGGGTTCGGCGGCCTGCATGATGGTGACGCAGAACGTCACCATGACGGCAAGCAAGCACGTCGCGATACGAGACCACGGGCAGCGTATCGACACGGCGTTTCCCACTCGCACGTTCACCCGAGCACCTGCGCGATCGTGCCGGTGCTGTCCTGAAAAGTTTCGGTTTCGACGCCCGCCCGCTGGCACATGGTCACAAGCAGGTTGCTCAGCCGCGCACGCTCGTCCACCGGACGCGAGTAGATGCGGTAGAGCGCATTGGCATCGGCCAGGTCGTAACGGCCGATCTTCGGGAGGTTGAAATCGACGTGCTGACCGTGCCGGTAGCCAAGCGCGCGGCCGCCGGCGAGGATGGTCGGAAGATTCGCGTTGCCGTGGGTCTGGCCGTAGGCCATGCCGCTGCCCCAGAGCACCTGTGTCGTGTCCAACAGTGGCCGTCCCTCCTCCTCGCATGCCACGAGCCGATCGAGGAGCGAGGCGAACTGCTCGACCAAGAACGTGTCGGTGTCGCCGAGCCGCCGCATCTGCTCGGGATCGCCGTTGTGGTGGGAGAGCGAGTGCCGGCCAGAGGAGATGCCGATGTCGGGGATCGATCCGCCCTGGGCCTCGCCGCAGATCGAGCAGGTGATGACCCTCGTCGAGTCGGTCCGCAACGCCAGAACCATCAGGTCGGCGAACAGGGAGTGGTACTCACGCACCCGCGACAGATCGACCTTGCGGGTCAGCCTGGCCTCCTCTTCGGGGTCGACCGCGGGCTTGGGAACCTCGAGCCAGTCTTCGGCGCGGGTGGTGCGCAGCTCGACCTGGCGGACCGCCGTCAGGTACTCGTCGAGCTTCGATCGGTCGTATGCACCGACTTTTTGGGTCACACGCCGCGCGTCTTCGGCGACGAGATCGAGGATGCTGCCCCGGCGCTCGAGCCGGCGACGGAGCACGGACGCATTCCCCCCGTCGATGCCGCAGAGCATGTTGAAGATGTGCCGCGGATTTCGCTCGGCCGGCAGCCGGATTCCGTCCCGCGACCACGCCAGCGAACCGCCCTCGATTCCCAACTCCAGCGAGGCGAACCGCGTGCTCGGCCCCTGCACCTCGGCGATGAGCTGGTCGGCCGACACGGTGTTGCGAAACGGGACGCCGTCGGCGGGCACGTTGGCACCGGTCAGCCATATCCGTTCGCAGTTGTGACCCTTGCCCAGCCCCTGCGGGTGATGCAGCCCGCTGATCGGCGTGACGTGCATCCGATGCCGCTCGAGCGCCTGCATCGATCTCGTAAACCGGAAGTCGACGCCCCCCTTCTCGATCTGCCAGGTGAGCGGGTTGACCCCGTTGGGAATGTAAAGAAACACGCTCCGCCTGGGCGGCGAGGGAGCCGGCACGCCCGCGGCTGCAAGACCTGGCGGGATCATGCAGTCGAGCAGCGGCAGCGCCATGGAGACACCGATCCCTCGCAGCATCCGGCGACGCTCGATCAGCCATCTGTGGGTGTTGACGTTGCTCATGGAAGGTCGCTCCTCGGCGAAGGGAAATTGTATTGTCCGGCTGCACTCATCGTTTTTGAAACAGGTCGGACGTCACGAAAGCCACGAGAAGGTCCCGCAGGCGGTAGTCGTGGGCACGGCTCGCACGGGCGATCGAGGCCAGATCCTCCCGGTCGTCGAACGTCATCGTCCGCCGGAGACCGTAGGTGGCGAGTTTCCCGACGAAGGTCTCGTTGAAGTCATCGATGTCGGCGAGCAGGAGCCGTTTGAATTCCTCGGGTGACCCGAAGCGT
>JBIIMX010000468.1:0-3094 GCA_044337765.1 Pirellulales bacterium
CCGTTCTGCCCGCGACGACACCCGTGACTGGCACTCCGCGGCAGCGTTGCCGGTGCTGCACGAGGGCCGCGTCAAGCCGCTCGACACCGTCGCCCGCAACACGCTCCAACTGCTCGGCAACCGCACGAGTGTGGTCATGCCGAAGCCGGACGAAGCGGTCGCCGAGCCGAAGCCGCCGGCCGATCTGCCCGCCGGCAGCGTATCCGCCTCGCGCTGGATGCTCGGCATGATGGCCGGCGCCGAGTGGGTGGAGCACGCGCCGGTGTTCCGCATCGACGCCAAGGAGGTCACCGATCTCTTCGACCTGCCCAAGCGAAAGGGCCATCGCTACAGTCATGCCGAGCTCGACGCCGGTCTGCCCAAACTCCGCAAGCAATTGGAGGGGATGCAGGACGTGCCGTCGGAACAGTTCAGCTTCACGCAGAAAAAGTTTGCCGAGATCAATCAGAAACTGATGGCCTACGATCTGCTGCGCTACAGCTACGAGACCCCGAGGCTTCCAGATCCTGGCGAGGGGGAAGAGGCCCGCAAGGAGTTGCTCCAAGAAATGGAACGGGTCATGCAGATGGCCAGGCGGATCGAATCGAGCCACCCGCCTGCGGCGTTGCCACCCAAGCCCGCAACCGGCACGCCGACGATTCGCGACGGAGGAGGGGAGTGGCAGGCGCTCTACCCAGCCTGGGTATCGGCAATCGTCGGCAAGCTGTTGGCCGGCCGGCCTGGACAGCCTGAATTTACGGTCAATCCGGGTCTGCTCCCGCTCACCGAACTGCTCGGTGCCGTAACCCGCACGCCGGCCGACTTCAACCGGGCGCTCGACACCTTCAAGGCTTCCGTAGCCTCGGTTCCCGAGGTCCGCGACGTGGTTGCCAAGACCGCCTACGAGGCCTGGCTCAACCGCCTGAACCCCACCGACTTGGCGAAATGGCTCTACGTGCTGGCCGGGGTCGCCTGCTTTTCGAGCTTTCTGTTCTGGCGACGACCGCTCAACCGATTTGTCTTCTGGATGCTCGTCGGGATTCTGGTGCTCCACACGTTTGCGCTCGTCAGCCGCATCTACCTCACCGGCCGTCCTCCGGTCGTGAATCTCTATTCCTCCGCGGTGTTCATCGGCTGGGCCTGCGTGCTGGCAGGGCTGGGCTTGGAGGGGCTGTTTGCCAACGGCATCGGCAACCTGGTAGCGGCCATCAGTGGAGCCCTCACACTCATGGTGGCCTATGGCCTCGACACGGGCGACACGATGCACGTGCTGCAGGCGGTGCTCGACACGCAGTTCTGGCTGTCCACGCACGTGATCACGGTCACGCTCGGCTACGGCGCCACCTTTCTGGCCGGAGTGCTCGGCATCGTGTCGATCGTGCAGCGGATCGCAGCCCGCTGGGCGACCCCGGCACGGCGGCTCGCCGCCCGCAGCGAGCAGGATCAGCTCTATCGCATGACCTACGGCGTGGTCTGCTTCGCGCTCTTCTTCAGTTTCATCGGGACGGTACTCGGCGGCCTTTGGGCAGACGACAGCTGGGGCCGCTTCTGGGGCTGGGATCCAAAGGAAAACGGCGCGCTGATGATCGTGCTCTGGAACGCAGCCGCCCTGCACGCGCGATGGGATCGCTGGCTCGGCCCGCGGGGGTTCGCCCTGTTTGCCATCGGCGGCAACATCATCACCGCCTGGAGCTGGTTTGGCACAAACCAACTCGGCATCGGTCTGCACAGCTACGGGTTTACCAGCGGCGTGCTGATGCTGCTCGCCGGCTTCGTGGCGAGCCAATTGCTCCTGATCGCCGCTGGCTGGCTGCTGACGCGTCCGGACGGACGTGGCATCTTGAGTGGCCCGTCCGCAGGCTTGGATGGCGTCTGAGTCCTGCCGGCCGGCACCCCCCGCCACCGGCCGGCGACGAACTGTTCCACGCACACCCTTGACGCCGTCATGGATACGGAGATCGCGCCGCCAGTAGACTCCTCGTCTGGGCCCGTCTTGATGACCGCGATGCGGCCACCGTCCGACCGCGCCCCTGCATACGCCTCGCGGACCTCAGGCCACCCGGCGGCACCCGCACCGCTGACGATCACCCAATCGGCCGCCGTAGCCCTCGCAATATCGGGGGGCAGACTCGTGCGGCTACCGTGATGGGGCGCCACGAGCACGTCGCAACTGTCGGGATCGGAGGCGATGAAGCGGGCCAACGCATCCCCCTCCAGATCGCCCGTCAGGAGCAGTCGACGGCCCGCCGACTCGACGGCAAGCACGAGGCTCGTCTCGTTGTCTGTCGCCATGGCATCCGCCATCGCCACGGTATGCGTGTCGAGATCACTGCTACCGCCGTCAGGATGCAACACACGGACGCGGCAGAGTGGATCGATCGCGAAGGAATCCCCCGCCGCAGCCGACCGCACCGGAATGCCCGCCGCCTGCGTCAGCCGCAGCACCTCTCCCACCGCCCAGGAATCGCTCTCGAGAAACGGCGGCGGCACCACGATCTCGCCCACATCGAAGCGATCCAGCAGCTCCGGCACGGCATTGAAATGATCGGTGTCGGCATGCGATATGACGAGAGTGTCGATGCGTTTCACCCCTTCGCTCCAGAGCACTGCCGTGATGGCGCGTCGGGCCGCGGCGGGCGCACCCAGCCTGCCGGCGTCGTAGACGAGGCACCGGCCCGTCGGGCTCCTGACCACGATGCCGCACCCATGCCCCATCGCCGCCACCACGACCCTCATTCCGACGTGCTGAAGTGTTCCCATTCCAGCGTGCTGAAGATAGCCCAGCCGCGGCACGGCCACGGTGGTCCAGCCAACGCACACCCACGCCGTGGCCACCACCATCCAGGTGCGGATGCGGGCCAGTTCCTCCCGTCTCACAACGAGCAGCGTTACGACGAGCAGCACATACCAGCCAGCCACCCACCAGGCTGGCGGGCCGGTCACCCACCAATAACCGCCTGGCACGCCGGCCGCCCAGCTCACCGCAACGCCGATGCACCGCAGCGTGCCATCGCAGGCCCAGCCACAGGCCGCCGCGAGCGTGGCCGAAACCGTCGCGGCGACGAGACAGAGAAAACCCCACGCCATCGCCACTGCCACCAGCGGCGCGATCAGG
>JBIIMX010000070.1:0-11896 GCA_044337765.1 Pirellulales bacterium
AGAACGTCACCTTTGAAAAATCGATCCCGCCCACCAGCGGCAGCTGGGCGAGCTTCTTCGCCAGGAAGTCGTTCGTGACGTCGGTCATGAACCCGCAGATCAGGTTCTTCCAGAGCTCGGGGTCGAAGTCGACGTCTCTGAAGAGTGCGTCAAGGTTGATGTCGTCGGGAGCGAAGTCGGCCGACACGTCGAACGACGCGGATCCCCCGACCGGCTTTGCGAACGTCGCCTCGAGCGTGGCGATGCCGAGCGGGCCGTCGGCCACGACCGATGCCGCGAAGAGCGGCAGCACCGCCTCGAAATAGGCATGGCCCGAAGTGTTGCCGTCGCCGGCGGGCGTAAACCCGTCGAGCGTAAAAGTGGCGGGGGTGCCGGGCGGCGAGTCGGCCGCGGCGGTGAGCCGGATCGTGGCCGGGTTCTCGGCGTTCCCGATCGAGATACCGGCCAGGCCGCCGAGCGCCGCGGTGAGCGTGAAGCCGGTGTTGACGCTCTCGATCGACGCGGTAAGGTCGGCCTGCGTCGCCGCCGCCACGAGGATCGGGGAGTGCGTCGTGAAGTCCCAGCCGATCTGCGTCGCAAACGTGCCGCCGAACGCGTATTGAAGCTGGCCTGTGCCGGTGATCTCGAAGGGCAGCGTCGTGCCGCCGACCGTGATGTCGAGCGCGGAGAAGTCAAACGACCGCTTCACGCCCGCGAAGTCGATCTCGATGTCGAAAAGAATCTGGCCGGTCGGAACGGCGATGCCGCCTTCTTCGCCTTCGCCACCACGCCGCGGCTTGACCTTCACCTTCGGGCCATCGCCACCGCCGCCCGTGCCGCCGCCCGTGCCGCCGCCCGTGCCACCGCCCGTGCCACCACCGCCCGTGCCACCGCCGCCCGTGCCACCGCCGCCCGTGCCGCCGCCGCCCGTGTCGTCATTTTGGCCACGACGGAGTCCGCAGGCGATGGCATCGGCCAGCCGGCCGGCGAACGAGTCGAGGCTGAACTTCAGCCCGTCGAGCCCCGTGGTGATGTTTCCGAGCGTGGTTTTCAGTGCGGCGAAGTTCTCCGGCAGGCCGGCCATCTCAGCGCCGGCCGCGCCGGCGAGGTTGCGAATCCGCTGGAGGAGCCCCAGATCGGCTGCCGGGTCACCCGGCGGGTGGTTCTCGATTTCGACGAGCAGCGCCTCCAGTTCCCACCCCAGCGATTGCAGCCGCATGCCGGCCGCCTGGACCGCCGCGTTCCCCTGCGAGAAGGCCTGCTGCAGCGTGGCGAGCCTCGTGAGAAACTCCGTCGCCGCCCCGCCGATGGAGTTTGGGGGCCAGGTGACCGTGCCGTTTGGCAGGTTGATGTTCGGCACGCCGAGCGTCTTGACGTCGAAGCCGTCGAGGCATTCGAGGGCGTTGGCAAATGGGAAAAGTTCGCCGAACGAGCGGTCGATGCCCGGCAGTTTCAGGTTCCAGAAGTCGATCTTGCCGAGCTTGTCGAGGAACGCCTCGAAGATCCGGTCGAGATCGGCGAGCGACACGTTGCCGATGCCGGTCGCCAGCTCTGCGAGCTTCTCGCTCGGCTGCACGTCGAACGACCAGGTCGAGCCGGCGGCCGAATCGGCCAGATACAGGTAGGGCACCGTCCTCGTCGCCGACTTGACAGCGGCCAGACTGTCGAGCGGGGCCGACTGGTAGGCCGCGAGGTCGATGCCCAGCTCGCCGACCAGCGCGGCCGGCGCATCGAGCTGCAGCACGCCGCCATGGGACGAGGGCGTGACGGAGAGGCTCACCGCAGCAGCGCCGGCGGTTTCCAATTCCTCAAGCGTGATCCGGCCGTCCCCCGCCGCCACGGCCGTGCCGAGCGACGGCGTCACGTCCACGATGCTCCGCATCGCCGCGGCCCCGGCCGCCAGCGGGTGCGTGGCGACTGTGAGCGTGCCGAGCGACACGCCCGCCCGCACGTCCACGTCGAGCTTGATCGCCACCGTGCCCTCAGCCTGCGGCTTGAAATAGAGCCGGTCCCGCAGGGCCGAGAGTTCGAGCGAGACGCCCTCGAGCGTGTCGCCAGCCGTGGGGGCGACCGCCAGGCCGAAGGCGAGGGCTGCCAGCGAGAGCCGCGTGGTCGTGAGCGGATCACCGTCTGTCACCTTCGATGGCGTGATCGTCTGCTCCTCGCCGAACACGACCTTGAAAAGATCCTCGCCGACGGTCTTGTCGGTGAACCGCAGCCTGCCGTCCACGAGATCGACGGCCAGCTTCGCCGGCGCGACGCCATTGAGGAAGTCGCAGACGACTTGCATCGTGGCGCCCCGCTCCTGCCACTCGGGCAGCACAGCGTCGAGATTCACGTCCACCCGCGTGCCGTCCCGCAGCACGAACGAAAACTCGGCCGCCCCAGGCAGCAGGTCGTTCGGATCGAGGTCGCGGAGGGCCTCGGCGAACGACGTGTCGAGCGTGACGCGGCGGTCGGGCAGGCCGGCGGCGTCGCGCTTCGTCACGCCGCCGACGAGCGCGAGCGTGGTGGCATCGACATGGACCGTCGCGGTGCCGCGGCCGGTGACGTCGATCGGCACGACCGCCGGCAACGCCGACCTCAGCGAGCCGGCGTCGAAGACGAGTGGCAGGCCGGCGTCGGGCGTCTTGAATTCAAGCGGCACGCGGAACTGCAACCCCTGCGTGGCCATGCTCCACTTCATGTCGAACGTGGACCGGTCACGGGGCTGGCCGGCCGCGCCGAAGAACCTCGCCAGTTCGTCGAGAAGGTCGTCGGCCGTCTCGAACCGGAAGTCACCCTCCGGCGTCCGCAGGCTGGCGATGAAATCGGAAACCCTGCCGCCGATCTCGGCGATCTCCCCGACCGACTTACCGACGAGCGGCACATCGAGTCGCTCGAAGAGCGTTGGCGCCACCCGTTCGAGCTCCACAAGGAACGCTCCGAGGTCGTTGGCCGACACGCCGCCGAAGGGGGCGAGGCCAAACTCACCAGGGGCGGTGAAAACGCCCCCTTCGCCGGGCGAGAGGGAGCCCGGCTGCCAGGACACACCCGCACCGGGATCGGTGTCTTTCAGAAGTGTGAGCGTGAGCGGCGCGACGTCGGTCGCCGCGTGAAAAAACCCGGTGGCGCCGATCCCGACCCGCATCTCGGTGCCCGTTTCGGCGAAGCCGCCGATACCGAGCGTGAACGGGATCGAGACCTGGAAGTGGCTGACGGCCGGCTGCACCGTAAACGACTCCGCGGCCGGCACGCCGAGCATTTCCCCGAGTCGCTTAGGGCCGCCCGCCAAATCAATTGCGGCGGCCACGTCGAAGTCGACGTCGACATCGGCCGGACCGAGCCTGACGCTGCCGAACGAGGAGTCGAGGTCAGCAAGCGCGGCTGCGCCCGAGTGCGTCGCGCGGGCGAAGACCCGCAGTGTGCCGACGTCGATCCGCACTGCCTGCTCGGCCGTGAGGTCGGCAGCCATATCGATCCCAAACGACACCCGGCCGGAATATCCGACCGTCACGTCGACCTCGAGCGGCGCCAGCCGCAGGCCCCGGTCGTAGAGTGTCTGCTGGCCGGGAATTTCCGACGGCCGCTGGCCGACGTCGAGGGTGAAGTCGACGAGCTCACGGCTACCCGCCAGATCGACGTCGAACCAGAGCGTGCCATCGCCGGGCTCGCGGATCGCGACAGACCCGGTCGGCGCGAGCCTGTCGATGGCGGCCCGCACCATCGCGGGCGTGATCGCCCCCTGGACGCTGCGGAGGTCCGCTGCCAGTGGCTCGGCTACATGGCGGCGGAGCTCATCGCCCACCGATAGGATCGTGCCGATCGGCTGCGCGATGCCCACGGCCTGTTCGGCCAGCGCACCCGAAAGCTGCATCGCCGAGACCTGCTCGGTAAAGACCTCGACGCCTCGCAGCAGCGCGGCCGTTTGGGCGACGGTGAGATCGGCTGTAAGGACCTGGCGAGACTCGAGGCCCTCCAGACCGAATCGCCACTGCGAGGCCCGCTTCTCAAGCCTCGCGAAGCGGCCCCTGCGCCACACACGCCGATCGTGGGTCAGTTTCGCGTTCATGCAACCTCCCTGTGGTCGGCTTAAGACCGGTGACGGCCGTCGCTGGATTCGAAAAGGGTAGATCCAACCGCAACGACCGTCAACGATCGGGCTGTCATACACCCATGGCGAGGGGGGTGACTCGGCAGAGCAGCGTGACGGCGGTGCCGTTCAGGGGCCCCGGCCGCGGGATTTAAGTTCCGCGAGGGTGGCGACGCCCTTGGCGAGCTTCGCCTCCAGTTCGGCAAGCTGCTCCCGCTCCTTCGCCACCACCGCCGGCGGAGCCTTGGCCGCGAATTTCTCGTCGGCGAGCTTCGCCTGCTTGGCCGCGATGAAGCCGGCAGTCTTCTCGTTTTCCTTGGTGAGCCGCGTGATCTCGGCCCCAACGTCGATCAGGTCGGCCAGATCGACGAACAGGTCGCAGCCCATCGCCGACGCCGTCGCCGCCCCGGGTGCCCCCGCAGCCTCGGGGCCCGCCGCCGTGATCTCCACCGTCGCCATCGACTCGATCGCCGCGTGCATCGGCTGAAGCAGGTCGGACGTCTCCCTCGGTCCACGGATCGCCACCTTCACCTTCGTTCGGGGCGGGACGTTCTGCCGCGACCGGATCTCACGGATCGCCGCGACGACTCCGAGGAACGTGCCAAACTGCTTCTCCGTGCGGTCGTCGATCCACTCGGCCGGCGGCTCAGGCCAGCGGGCCACCATGATCGACGGCGCGAGGTCGCCCGCATCCCATGGCATCCGCCGCCGGCCCGCAGCCTCGCGGAGGTGCTGCCAGATCTCCTCCGTGACGAACGGCATGATCGGATGGAGCAGCCGCAGGATCGTGTCGAGGGCTAGGATGAGCATCGCCTGTGCTTGCGTCCGGAGAGCCGGATCGGCCAGCCGCGACTTACAGAGCTCGAGATAGGCACTGCAGAACTCGTCCCAGGCAAACGCGTAGAGGATCCGCGCGGCCTCGGCAAACTTGTATTCGTCGATCGCCATGGTTGCGTCGCGGGTCACGCTGGCCAGCCGGCTCGCCAGCCAACGGTCCTCCAGTGCGGCAAAGCTGCCACACCCGCCCGACAGGTCCTGCCCCTGGAAGTCTTCCAGGTTCATGAGCACAAAGCGGGTCGCGTTCCAGAGCTTGTTCGAAAAATTCCGGCCCGACTCGAAGCGTTCGCTGAGCGCTGGGCCGCGGGGCAGGGCGAGATCAGCAGGGCTGCTCGCCCACTGCGTCCGGAACGCCGCCTTGCACTTCGGGCACTCGATCCGTGGCAGCATCCGGTTTTGCACCGTCTGCTCGATCCGCGCTGAGCAGGCTGGGCACTGAAACTCCACCGGCATCCGCACGTCCTGCGTCTCGGTCGCCATGCTCACCATCCCAAACCGCAACGCATCGGCACCGAGGGCCTCGATCACGTCGAGCGGATCGACGCCGTTGCCCTTGCTCTTGCTCATCGTCTCGCCGTAGCGGTCGAGAATCTTCGGATGGATGGCCACGTCGGAGAAGGGAATCTTTCCCGTGTCGAAGAGCCCCATGATCACCATCCGTGCCACCCAGAGCGTGATGATGTCGCGGCTGGTGACGAGCGTGGTCGTGGGATAGAAGCAGTCAAGTTCGGCCGTCTGGGCAGGCCAGCCGAGCGTGGAGTGCGGCCAGAGCGCGGAGGAGAACCAGGTATCGAGCGTGTCGGGATCGCGTACGAGCGGCTTTCCGCTCACGGCGTCCGTGCCGAGCGACTCGTCCGACGAGCAGACATGCCAGCCGCTGCCGCCGTCGCTCTTCCACGACACGGTCTTCCTGCCGTCGAATGCCTTCTGGAGATCGGCCTCCGCCACCCCCTCGACGTGCCAGATCGGAATCCTGTGGCCCCACCAGAGCTGCCGGCTCACAGGCCAGTCGCGTTTCTCGCCGAGCCAGTCGAGATAACTCTTCGCATAGCGGTCTGGCACGATGCGGATCTTTTGCTGCGTGACGGCGTCGAGCGCGGGCTGCGCGATCTCGCTCATCCGGATGAACCACTGATCGGCCAGAAACGGCTCGATCGGCGTCTTCGACCGGTCCGAGTGGGCCAGGTCGATGACGCGATCCTCGACCTGCACGAGCTGGCCCGCTGCCTCCAGATCGGCCACCACCCTCGTGCGGGCCTTCATCATGGCGAGGCCTGCATAGGGCCCAGCCTCGGCGTTGAGCGTGCCGTCGGGCTTCAGGATGTTGATCATCGGCAGCTTCTGCCGCAGGCCGACGTCGTAGTCGTTGGGATCGTGGGCCGGCGTGATCTTCACGCACCCGGAGCCCAGTTCGGGCTTGGCCCACTCGTCGGCCACGAGCGGAATCGACCGCCCAAGCAGTGGAAGGCGGACCTGCCGGCCATCCTTCGCCATCGCCGCCAGAGTCTCGAGCACCGGCAGCAGGTCGCGGCGTCGAATGTCGAGCTCCTCGATCGCCCGATCGATGTCGGCATGTTCCTTCGCCGACGCGGCGGCACGCTTTTCTCGAAGCGACACCTCGGCTTCGGCCAGCGCATCAGCCGGCATGGGATGCACCGCCACGGCCGTGTCGCCGAGGAGCGTCTCGGGACGGGTCGTGGCCACCGTCACGCTCGTCGGCTCGCCAGGCTTCGCGTCGATGACGTCGTAGCGGATGTGCCAGAAGTGACCCTTGACCTGCTCGTGAAACACCTCGTCGTCGCTGACGGCCGTCTGCAGGAATGTGTCCCAGTTGACGAGCCGTTTGCCGCGGCGGACGAGCCCCTTCTCGAAGAGCCGGAAAAACGCCTCGCGAACGGCGCGGGCGCACTGGTCGTCGAGCGTAAACCGCACCCGGTCCCAGTCGCAGCTCGCGCCCATGTCGCGGAGTTGACCGAGGATCCGCTTCTCGTACTGCTCCTTCCAGGCCCAGATGCGTTCGACCAGCTTCTCTCGGCCGAGATCGTGCCGGGAAAGTTTCTCCTCCTCGAGCAGCCGCCGCTCCACGACGGCCTGCGTGGCGATGCCGGCATGATCGGTGCCGGGCATCCAGAGCGTGTTGTAGCCCTGCATCCGCCGCGTACGGACGAGCAGATCCTGCAGGCTGTTGTTGAGGGCATGGCCCAGGTGGAGCGCGCCGGTGACATTCGGCGGCGGAATGACGATCGAAAAGATTTTTCCTTCGCGATCGCCCTGGGTGGTCCCTGTGGCCGGCGGCTCGGCGTGCCAGTAGCGGCCGGCGTCCCAGAGGGCGCGGCAGCGGGCCTGGGCGGCGGCATGGTCGTATTGCTTGGGCAGTTCGTGCATGGTGTGTCTTTCGGGGACCGTGATCGGGGAATCGCAAAATGTAGCGGAAACAAGCGGATCGCTGCCACGGGAAGACCGCGGGCCGGTGAAAGCTCCCGCCAGCCGCAACTTCGTCGCCAACGCACTCTTGAAAGAGCGGTTGCTCGAAGCCGTGGGCCTCCCTCTGCGGGGCTTGACCGATGCCCACAGCCAGGCGGCTGATCATGGGCCTGCAGGCCCATGATCAGCGTCGGATGTGCTCTAGCCCCGCGCCGCACGCCCCAGGAAGTGGTGAAACGAGTCGGCCAGGGCGAGCCAGCTCGCCTCGATGACATTCTCGCTCACGCCGACCGTGCCCCAGACGGCGTCGCCGTCGGTGCTCTCGATCGACACCCGCACCTTGGCAGCAGTGCCTTCCTGGGCATTGATCACGCGGACCTTGTAGTCGAGCAGGTGCATCCGGGAGAGGGCGGGGTAGACCTCGCAGAGCGCCTTCCGCAGCGCGGCGTCGAGGGCATTCACCGGGCCATCACCCTCCGCCACCTCGTGCCGCTGCACGCCGACGACGGCGAGCTTTACGGTCGCCTCCGTCCGCACGTCGTCTCCACCACGGCTCTCGACGGCCACGTTGTAGGCAAGCTTCTCAAAGGCGGGCCGAAACGTGCCGGCGATGCGGTCCACGAGCAGGTCGAACGATGCCCCGGCCGCCTCGAACTGCCAGCCCTCGTTTTCGAGTTGGCAGACCTCGGACAGCACGCGGTCGAGCAACGCCCGGTCGCTCTTCACGTCGGGCCGATTCACGAGCGCGGCGATGTTAGAGCGGCCCGAAAGCTCGCTGACGAGGATCCGCCGCGCATTCCCCACCGCCTCGGGCGGAATGTGCTCGTACGACGCGGTCGCCTTGGCGATCGCGTGCACATGCATGCCACCTTTGTGCGCAAAGGCGCTCGTGCCCACGAAGGGCTGGCCGGGCCGATACGACATGTTCGCCGTCTCGTATACGAACCGTGACAGCTCCGTGAGATGGCTCGTCCCCGCGGCGGCCGAGCCACCGCCGAGCACAGCGTAGCCGGACAGTTTGAGCGACAGGTTGGCTACGACGGAGATCAGATCGGCGTTCCCGCACCGCTCGCCGATCCCGTTGATCGTGCCCTGCACCTGCACGGCGCCGGCAGCGATGGCTGCGAGCGAGTTGGCGACGGCCACGTCGCAGTCGTTGTGGCAGTGGATGGCAAGGGGCACGCTCGCGCCGCCGGCCTGCAGGGCAGCCGCCGCCTCCGAGACCAGCCTGGCAATCTCCTCGGGAAGCGTGCCTCCGTTGGTGTCGCAGAGGACGATCCGCGTGGCGCCGGCCCGGGACGCGGCGACAATCGTCGCGGCCGCGTAGTCGCGATCGAGTTTCCAGCCGTCGAAGAAGTGCTCGGCATCGTAGAACACCTCGCGGCCCGACTCCGTGAGGAACCGCACCGTGTCGGAGATCATGGCGAGGTTTTCCTCGTGCGACACGCCGAGCACCTCGGTCACATGGAAGGCCGAGGTCTTGCCGACGATCGTGACCACGCTCGTGCCGGCTTCGAGCAGGGCCTTCATGCCGGGATCTTCGGCGGCTGTCATGCCGCGGCGACGGGTCATCCCGAAGGCACAGATCCGCGAGTGGCGGAGCTTCAGCTCACGGACTCTGGCGAAATACTGCGAGTCTTTCGGATTCGAGAGCGGATAGCCCCCCTCGATGTAGTCGATTCCGGCCTCGTCAAGCCGTTTCGTGATGGCGAGTTTGTCCTCGAGCGAGAAGTTGACACCCTCGCCCTGCGAGCCGTCGCGTAGTGTCGTGTCGTAGATCTCGATGGTGCGCACGCGTGTCATCCTCTGCTACCGCCAGACTTCCAGACTGTCAGACTGCCGTCGAAAGCGACAGTATAGCCCGCCGGGAGGTGCTTCGCCGGGGCTGCCTGCACTGCCCGGACGATCAGTCGTCGTCATCTGAATCGTCGTCGTACTCTCCGTCATCGTCCTCGAGGCCCTCTTCGTCGGTTGCCTCATTGTCCGCGTCGTCGGAGTCGTCCTCCTCGTCGCCGGCCTCTTCGTACTCCTCGTCCTCCTCCTCGTCCTCGTCCAGTTCCTCGGCCTTGGCCTCGAGCCGCGCGAATGCCTCTTCACGATCCGCGGCCTCGTCGTCGTCCTCCTCGATCTCCTCGACAGGCTCCACGACCACGGCGTGCGGCTGGATCTTCAGCCGCCGGGGGGCCGGGTCCGGAGCGGGGGCTGTCGTGCCATTGCGTTCGGCCCACTGTTCCATCGTGAGCAGCACCTCGCGAGCCTGCGAACCGGCATACTGGCCGACCACGCCATCCTCCGCCATGAAGTCGATCAGGCGGGCACCGCGGCCGTAGCCCACGCCCAGAGCCCGCTGCAGCAGCGACACGCTGCCGCGGCCCTCGCGGATCACCACCTCGACGGCAGCCTCGTACATCTCGTCCCGCTCCTTGCCGGCAGAGCCCTTTGGCGCATCTCCCGACGGTGCCGGCTGGAGGTTCACGAGCTCCGCGGCATACTGCGGCTCGCTCGTGCCGATTGCCGCCATCACGCGGCCGATCTCCTCGTCGGAGAGATAGGTGCCCTGGCCCCGCAGGATCTGGCTCGTGCCAGGTGACAGGAAGAGCATGTCGCCGTTGCCGAGCAGTCGCTCCGCACCGCACTCGTCGAGCACCACGCGGCTGTCGGTGCGGCTTGCCACCTGAAACGCGATGCGGGCAGGGAGGTTGCTCTTGATCAGGCCGGTGATCACGTCGACGGTCGGCTTCTGGGTGGCCAGGATCAGGTGGATGCCGACGGCCCGGCTCTTCTGCGCAAGCCGGATGATGTGCTGCTCGATTTCCTTGCCGGCCGTCATCATCATGTCGGCGATCTCGTCGGCGATCATCACGATGTAGGGCATGGTCGTCGGAATCGCGGCCGCCTCTTCCTCGCTCTCCGGACTGAACCGCTTCAGCAGTTCCTCGCGGCCAAGCTGGTTGTACTGCGACAGATGCCGCACGCCCACCTTCGCGAGCATCGCATACCGTTCCTCCATCTTGTCGACGGCCCAGGCGAGAATCGCCTCCGCCTTCTTCATGTCGGTCACCACCGGGTGCATGAGGTGCGGCAGCGACTTGTAGGGCGTCAGCTCGACCATCTTCGGGTCGATCATCAGCATCCGCACCTCGTCGGGCCGACGTGTCATCAGCATGGAGACGATGATGGAGTTCAAGCACACGCTTTTGCCCGTGCCGGTGCGACCGGCGATGAGCAAGTGGGGCAGGCTCGCCATGTCGAAGACCATCGCATTGCCGGCCACGTCCTTGCCGAAGTAGAGCGGAATCTTCATCGTCCGGCTCTTCGACTGCGTCTCCTCGATCACCTCGCGGAGACGAACCATCTGCCGATCGGTGTTGGGCACCTCGATGCCCACCGAGTTCTTGCCGGGGATCGGGGCCACGATTCGCACGCTCGGCACACGCAAGGCGATGGCGAGGTCGTCGGCGAGGTTGGAGATCTTCGCCAGGCGGAGGCCGGCCTCGAGTTCGATCTCGTACTGCGAGATGACCGGACCGGTCTCGATCTCGACCACGCGAACCTTGAAGCCGAAGTCGGCGAAGGTCTTTTCGAGCACTCGGGCCCGGTCGCGAACCTCCTGCTCCTGCTGCTCGAGCTGCAACTGCTCGGCCGGCAGCAGCAATTCGAGCGACGGCAGCTCGTAGTCCGCCGTGGGATCGGGCGCCATGTGAATCGGCTCGGGCTTACGCCGACGGTTGGCCAGCGACTTGATCGGCACCATAGGCCGGGCTTCCTCGGCGGGGGCCTCGTCGTCCTCCGTGGCTTCGTCGTCGACATCATCCGCAGCGGTGGCATGGAGTGGATCGCCATCGCCCTCGGCTTCTTCCTCCGGAACGGAGAGCGGCTTTTCGTAACGCCGCACCCGAATCGTCGGCGCGGAGCCGTCTTCATCACCCAGATCGTCGTCCGCCTCGTCGTCAACAGCGTCGTCCGCATCGTCAACACTGCCGGAGAGCCTCTTCCGCAGGCCGGGAAATGCCGTGGCCGCAACGAGATCGCCGTCCTCAGCTTCCTCGGCCGTGCAAGATCGTGTGGCGAGCCGCACGCGGGCGTGCGCCAGGCCCGTGACCAGGGCGGCGGTGATCCCGCCCGCGACGGCCGTCAGACCGGCAACAGCTCGGAGTACGATTGCATCGCAGGCGAGAAACAGGCCCGCGGCCGTGATGGCGGTCACGACGATGGCAGCGCCCATCTTTGCGAAATACCCCTCCGCCAAATGCCGGCCGATGGCACCGGCATGGCCGCCCGGGCCCCAAATCGGCCGCGCGAACCAATCGGGAAGAAACATCGACAGAAGTGTGCACACACCCACCACGGCGACGATCGCGCCGGCCGTGCGGAGCGGCAGATCGGGCAGGGCGCGGCGGCGAAGGAGCATGAAATCGAAGCCGGCCACGGCGGCCAAGGCCAGCCACGCCCCGAGACCAAACCAGCCGTAGAGGCTTCCAGACACCACTGCTCCCAGGAATCCGCACGCATTGGTCGCCCGCGCATGCGGCGGAAAACCGTAGGAAACGGGCGGGTCGGCGGGATCGAAGGTGGCCAGTGCCG
>JBIIMX010000469.1:0-3081 GCA_044337765.1 Pirellulales bacterium
CTGGATTCCGGCGGTCATCGCCGATGGGGAGGCATGGCTCTTCGAACCGACGTATGGCATGCCGATCGCGGGGCCGGAGGGCGTCGGCATTGCCAACGCCCGGCAGGCGGCCGCCAACCCCTCCATTCTGCAGCGGATGTCTCTCCCCGACAGGAGCTATCCGGTGCAGGCGGCCGACATCGCCGGACTGTCGGTACTCGTCGCCGCCGATCCATGGAGCCTGTCGCGGCGGATGCGGGCTGTCGAGCAGCAGCTGGTGGGCGCGCGAAGCATGGAACTCGCCCTCGAAGCGTCTGCCTTGGGCGAGAGGGCTGTGCGGGCCCTGCCGACTGCGGAGGATGCCACACGCGATGAGTCAAAGGCCAGTGCAGGCGGTCGCCGGGTTGCGCTGTGGGAGTTTCCCTGGGAAGTGCTGGCCCGTCGCCAGGGCGACGCAGCCCGCGTGCGGGCGACGGTCGGCCGGGAATTGGCCGTCATGTCCGTGGAGTTGGCCCAGCCGACCGGGGGCGACGGGATGGGGCGGCGCGGCACGCGGGTCGTGCGTCCGCTCTATGCGGCGCGTCTTCGCGAATTTCGCGGCGAGCTCGACGGGCCCGACGGTGCCAAGGTGAGCTACCTGGCTGCCCGTCCCGGGCGGCAGGCGATCGCCGAGACGATCAAACTCGTGCCCCCGGAACAGGCGGATGGCTTGAAGCGGTTCTTCGAACAGATGAAGGAAGACGCCACCTATTGGCTCGGCGTGCTCACGTTGAACGAGGGGGAAAACGCCACGGCGGTCGATTACCTCGGGCGGATGACCTTGGAAGCGGCCCCAGACAGCCGGTGGACCGACGCTGCCCGCGTCAATCTGGCGAGGGCAATGGCCGGGCTCGGCCGCACGGCGGAGGCCGTCAAGCTGTTGCGTGAAGATGCATCTCCGCAGCGATTCGGGAGCCGGATGCTTGCGGACGAGCTGGAAAAATCGGAAAAAAAGTAGACGAAGCGGCAGACGCATCAGACAGCGGGCAGATCGGGTCCCGGCGGGACTCATCAGGTCGCAAAAGTGCCTTTCCCGCGGTCTCTGCATCCCGCGTTGCCCGCCGGATGAGAAGCGGGTATCTTTGGAGGTTTCCCTCCCGGAACATTTGGGCCGGGACGGCCAAGAAGACAAAACACGAAGACACGAGAAGACGCGAGAAGATCATGAAAGAAGGCATTCACCCCAAGTATCTCGACACCGTTGTCCGTTGCGGATGTGGCAACACGTTCAACACGCACAGCACCGTTCCCGAGATCAAGGTGGACATCTGCAACGTCTGCCACCCCTTCTTTACGGGCAAGCTGAAGTTTGTCGACACCGCGGGCCGGATCGAGAAGTTCAAGTCGAAGTTCGCGACCGCGGGCTACGCCAGCCTGAAGAAGTCGAAGAAGACGGCCGACGCTCCGGCCTCCTGACAGGCCGCGTAGGCGAGGGCTGTTGGCCACAGGACTGCGGTAGGAGGGCGGTTCTCCCGATTCATGCGCGATCAACTCGAAGCCAAGCTTTCCCGGTTCGAGGAACTCGAACGCGCACTTGTCGATCCGGTGGTGCTCGCCGATCAGTCGCGGCTCTCGGCCGTCGCCCGTGAGCATGGCACGCTCGCCCGCCTGGCGCTGAAGTATCGCCATTTCGTGGCCCTCGAGCGGGAGATTGCCGAGCACAGCGAGATGGCTGCCGGCGATGATCGCGACCTGAAGGACCTGGCCGAGTCGGAGCTGCCAGGTTTGCGGCAGCGGCGCGAGGACGAGTGGGACGAACTGCTCGATCTCTGTTCCAACGACGAGGATGCAGACCGGGCTCGCTGCATCATGGAATTGCGGGCTGGTACGGGGGGCGACGAGGCGGCCCTGTTTGTCCGCGACCTCTACGAGATGTATCGCCGCTACTGCACCGAACAGGCCTGGGATGTCGAGGTGCTCGATGCCAGCCCGACGGAACTGGGTGGTTTCAAGGAACTGGTGCTTGGACTGTCGGGGGCCGCGATTTACCGGAAACTTCAGTACGAGAGCGGCGGGCACCGCGTGCAACGGGTGCCCGACACTGAAACCAAGGGGCGGATTCACACCTCGGCTGCCACCGTGGCTGTGCTGCCGGAGCCGGAGGATGTGGAGGTGTCGCTCTCGCCCGATGAATACCGCAAGGATCTTTTCTGTGCGAGCGGGCCGGGCGGTCAGCACGTCAACAAGACCGCCTCGGCTGTCCGGCTTACACACATGGAAACCGGCATCGTGGTGCAATGCCAGGACGAAAAGAGTCAGCACAAGAACCTGGCCAAGGCGCTCCGCGTGCTGAAGACGCGGATCTATGAATTCCGTCGGCAGATCGAACACGACAAACGGTCCGCCGAGCGGAAGACGCTCGTTGGCTCGGGTGACCGCAGCCAGCGGATCCGGACCTACAATTTTCCGCAGAACCGGCTCACCGATCACCGGATCAACGAAAGCTTCACCCTCGATCAGGTGATGGCCGGACGGCTGGGCCTCGTGATCGATGCGATCGAGCAGCACGCACGCGAGCTGCGCAGGAGCGAGATGGAGCGATCCTCCAAGGCCGGTTCGACCTGACGGTCCGTGGCCGAGCGTGCCGATCGGCAGCGACGACGATTCCGGCAGACAGACTTTCCAGACCAGCGTTCATGGACGATGTGGAGCTTTCAGTATGGCTGGCGAACAACCAAGCGGTGATGTCTGGACGGTCGGCCGGCTGCTCACCTGGACGACCGAGTGGCTCGCGGGCCGCGGCAGCGATTCGCCTCGGCTCGACGCCGAGGTGCTGCTGGCGTTCGTTCGCGGCTGCCCAAGGATCGCCCTCTACACGGCGTTCGATGTTGCCGTCAACGAGGAGGAGCGGGCCCGCTTCCGGTCGCTGGTGAAGCGGCGAGGAGAGGGGGAGCCGGTGGCCTATCTCGTGGGCAGTCGGGAATTCTTCTCGTTGTCGTTTGCCGTGAATCCGGCGGTGCTGGTGCCGCGGCCGGAAACGGAACAGGTGGTCATCCGCGTGCTCGACCTCTGCCAGGCGGCCGGGCCGGCCGGCCAGCGGCCGCGGATCATCGACGTCGGGAC
>JBIIMX010000470.1:0-3080 GCA_044337765.1 Pirellulales bacterium
AGCGGACAGAAGCCCGACGCGGCTCCTGCGCTTCGAGTTCAGATCGCGGCAGCGGCAGTTTCGCCGGTCCGAATCCGTACCACCTCGGCGAGGTTCGTCACGAAGATCTTGCCGTCGCCAACCTGGCCGGTTCGGGCTGTCGTCATGATCTTGCTGATCACGGCCGGGGCCTCTTCGTCGCTGACAACCACCTCGATCTTCACCTTCGGCAGAAAGTCGACCGAATACTCTGCGCCACGGTAGGTCTCAGTGTGGCCCTTCTGCCGGCCAAAGCCGCGGACCTCGGTCACGGTCATGCCCTTCACACCTTGGGCGTTGAGGGCGTCCTTCACTTCCTCGAGCTTGAAGTGGCGGATGATGGCTTCGATCTTCTTCATGGTTTGTCTCCTGCGAATCGGCGGACGTCAAAGGCCCGCTGTTGGTTTCTCTCACGCTGCCGATCACAAGACCGGCCCTCTGTCCAGAGAGACATGCACGTCCTGTGCCAAAAGGGAGGACTAAAAAAACGCGGTATTTCCTGGCATGGCGACGGGGGCTCTGTCGCGCTCCTGAGGCGCAGCCAGCCGCTTTTTCCCCGCACGGCCACAGCCCGTGACGGCGTTTCGTGGCGGCTGCATGGCCTGAAAAGCTGGCCGTCTCGTCAGCGAGGCGCATGTCTCGGTGACCGCACGGATCTCGACGCGTCAAAGAACGCTGCAGCGGTGGTCTGGCAAACCGAAACAGGTAGGCGAAGGGTTCGGATAGCTCGAGGAGGTTTGGGCTATCCTGCCCACGCGACGAGTCCCTCCGCCGGCGGAGCGGCGGACGCAGACTTTCGCCGCCCCGTAGCCGGTGCCACACCAAAGCCGAAAGCGTTCTCGAGGGCCGATTTGTCGTGACAGCCGACGGTCATTAGACTTTCGCCCGACCGCTGGCGTCGCGGATCGTACGGGGTTTCCTTCTCGTCCCACTCTTTTGTGCCGCTTTCTGGCCCCGCTCTTTTGTCCCGCTTTCTTGGAGATGCATCTCATGGTGCCCGCAACACCTGCACCGTCTGCCCCTCCGGTTCTCCGGGGTTCAACCAGCACCCGCCGAGCTTTTCTCAAGGCAGCCGGCTCGGTCGCGGGAGTCGCTGCCGGCGGCACGATCGCCGCGCCCTATGTCATCACCTCCAAAGCACTCGGCGACGCCACGACCCCGCCGGCCAGCGACCGGATCGTGATGGGCGGCATCGGCATCGGCAATATGGGCTCCGGCGACCAGAACGTCTTCCTCGGCCGGGCCGACGTGCAGTATGTGGCCGTCTGCGACGTGCGGAAGAAGTGGAGAGACGAGGCCAAGGGACGCGTCGACTCGAAATACGGCAACAGCGACTGCGCGGCCTCTGTCGACTTCCGTGAACTGCTCGCTCGCGACGACATCGATGCCGTCCACATCGCCACCCCCGACCATTGGCACGCGATCATGACGATCGCCGCCTGCCGAAGCGGCAAAGACGTCTATCTCCAGAAACCAGAGACGCTCACGCTGCGGGAAGGGCCACTGATGATCGCTGCGGCCCGCCGCTATGGCCGGGTCGTCTCCGGCGGCAGCCAGCGTGTCCTCGAGGACTACAAAGACATCGTGAGTCCGATCTGGGCCGGCGAACTCGGCGCGATCACGTCGGTTGACATCAGCGTCGGTGGTCCGTCGCAGCTTTGCTATCTGCCCGCGCAGGAGACGCCCCCCGACATCGACTGGGATCTCTGGCTCGGCCCGGCCCCTTGGGAACCCTACAACTCCGGCCGCTGCGATGGCAACTACGGCACGAGCGGCAACAGCTGGCGTTCATACTTCGACTATTCCGGCGGCAGCCTCACCGACTGGGGCGCCCATCACTTCGGCGGCACAATTTTTGCGACCGATCTCCGTGAACTGCAGCCCGCGAAGGTGACGTATCACGCCGCCTCGTCCGACGGCAAGGAAGCGGCCTATGTGAGCGTGACCTACCCCAACGGCATCGAACTGCACCACAACAGGCCGCAGCACCTCCGGCCAAAGGATCCGCTCGTCGGGGGCCGCGGCGCGATCCAGGTCGTCGGCGACGGCCAGCGCCGCCCGGCCAAGCCGGTGCCCGTCTACAAGGGCACGGGGGGCATCTACGGCGACTTCATCACCTGCGTGAAGACGCGGGAGAGGCCCTTCCGCGACATTGAATTGGCCGTCAACACGATGACGACGCCGCATCTGATCGGCATCGCCTACAGGCTGGGCCGCTCCCTTGCCTGGGACGTGGCTGCGCAGAAATTCACGGGCGACGAAGAGGCCAACCGGCTCTGCGACCGCGCCCGCCGCGAGCCTTGGATCCTCTGAAGTCGTTGTGCATCCAGTTGCTGCGCCACCCGCTCCCCCTTGCTCCCGCACCCTCGTCCGCCCCTCCTCACACCGCGAGCCTGAACATGGCCTACGACTCCGCCAGTCTCGACAAGCCGCTCGACATCCTGAAGTCCTATGACTGGGGTGGTGACGCCTCGGCGTTTCAGACCATCGACGCCGCCGTCCTGGCCGCCCACACCGACCAGGCCGCTCGCGCCGACCTTGAAAAGCGACTGTCATCACTGCTTGGTGAGGGCACTTCCCGAGCCGCAAAAGAGTATGTCTGCCGTAAGCTTTCGCTGATCGGCACCGCCGCATCCGTGCCGAGCCTCGCCGCCCTGCTGCCAGAGCAGGAGCATTCGCACATGGCACGGTTTGCGCTCGAGCGGATCGATGCGGCTGAGGCCGCCGAGGCATTGCGAAAGGCGTTGGGCAGCGTGACGGGCGATCTGAAGATCGGCATGATCTCCTCACTGGCAGGGCGTGGTGATGCCGCCTCGGTGCCCCTGATCGCGGCCCTGCTCTCGGCCGACTCCCGCACGGCCCTCGCCGCGGCCGACGCCCTCGGCAGGATTCATACCCCCGAGGCCACGCAGGCCCTGGCGGCCGCCGCCGGCGTCACCGACCAGGCGGTTGCCGCGGCGATCATCGATGCCCGGCTGGCTTGTGCCGAGTGGCTCTTGCGGCAGGGCAAACGCCCCGAGTCGATGGCGATCTACAAGTCACTCGCGGATGCTGCGGCAAAG
>JBIIMX010000472.1:0-3077 GCA_044337765.1 Pirellulales bacterium
CCTCGATCAGCTCGCGCCGGGACGCGGTTTTGAGCAGGTAATCGCAGGCACCTGAGGAGACGGCACGGGCAATGTAGGTGGGGCTGTCGAACGAGGACAGCATCACGATCCGGGTGTCGGGGCAGGCCTCGCGGATCGGCTTGATCGCATCCAGTCCATCGTCGGAGCCGAGGCGGACATCGAGCGTGACGACGTCGGGCTTCAGCTTGCGGGCAAGCCTCAACAGTTCCGCCGCATCCGTCGCCTCGCCCACGATGCGAACCCCAGAATCTTTGAACACACTGGCGAGCCCCTGAAGAACGACCTCATGGTCGTCCGCAATCAGGAGGCGGATCGACGACGACGGTGGCGTGGATGGAGGTGGCATGGAGGTGGCTTCAAATAGGGGAGGAAGCCCCCCCGAGCGCTGTGAAGTTTTTGAGTATAACAGGTCGGAGCGTGTGGCGTAGGCAGCGGTATGGCAACGGCCGCGGATTGCGGCTCAGGTGTTCGAATTCTGCGGCAATGATGGCCATGAACGATCTTCCGAACGAGACTGCGTACGCACCGCACGTGATGCAGGAGGTGAACGGCGTCGTGGCGGTGTGGAAGCCGGCAGGATTGGCCACGCAGGCGCCGCCAGGCATCCCGTCTGTGGAGTCCTGGTTGCGGCGAAGGCTCCACGGCGAGTCGCTCCGTGGTTATGTCGGTGTGCCGCATCGAATCGATCGCGGGGTATCGGGCGTGGTGCTCTTCGCCGCCACACCGCGTGCGGCTCGAAAGCTCTCGCGGCAGTTCGAGCGACGCGAGGTTCGAAAGACGTATCTGGCGATCGTTGACTGTACCGACGCGAGTCACGACACCGTCGAGCGGATGCAGGCGGAGCTCGTCACATGGCGCGACACGATCGAAAAAATCCCCGAAGAGGCACGGGCGCGGATCGTGCCGGCAGACGAAACCGGCGGCCGCGAGGCCGTGACACAGGCACGGCTTCTCTGCAGGCTGCCACCCGACAGCCTGCTCCTGGAACTTGCGCCCGTTACGGGCCGGATGCATCAGCTGCGGCTGCAGGCGGCGGCCAGAGGACTGCGGATCGTGGGAGATGATCTCTACGGCGTGGCCGATGCGGCATGGACGCAGCCTCGGGGCAGTGAGCCTGCCGGAGTGGAGGATCCGCGGAAGCGGCCGATCGGGCTCCATGCCTGCCGCATCGTGTATGCCGATCCGGACACCGGATCGGAGGTGACGGTCGAGGCGGCACTGCCGGGGTATTGGCCCGAGTCGACGCGAGCCGCTACGGGCTTTTCAGCCAGCCGGCGTGGGTGAGCCACTGCTGAATCCAGGGCGTCGTCCACGGACTCCATGTCGGAAAGGAGACCGACACGACCGACAAGCCGAGCAGGGCGAGCGCCACCAGGCGGCCCGTGCGGCTGCCAGCCAGACGATCGGCGGCCGGGATGGTCGCCATCACCCACAACGGCGCGAGCCAGAAGGCCCAGCGAAACCCGCTCGATGTGCCGCCATAATTGCGGTCGAGCTGCGGTCGCGACAGGTAGAACGCCATCACAACCACGGTAACCGTCGCGATCGCCCAGGCGAGCCGTTCCTGGCCGACAAGCCCTCCATCGGGAGGCCGAGGCATGCCTCCAGGACGTTGGCTCCTCCGCCTCCTGCCGGAGGCCGTGGCCAGGATTCCGATCCCCGGAATGGCCAGCAGCCAGGCGGGTGTGAGCGAGAAGATGCCGTGATGGCCGACAAGCGCATGCCAGGCATAGGTGGCGGCCGACGGCTCTCCGCGGTCGATGCCCTTCGGCTCCCGCCAATAGCTCGTCAGAAGTCTGCCGTTCGACAGCCGGAACACATAGTCGTACCAGTTGTCGGGGTTCCACGCTTCGCCTTCACGGAGCACGACTCCCGCAGGCAGCGGCCGCTCCGCTGCGGCGCGATGAGCGTAGGCTGGGAGAAGAGTCCCGTGGGCGAGCCAGTTGGTGGAGAACGCTGCGGCAGCCACGACCAGTGCCGCCGGCAACGCCACCGTGACCGTGCGGCGGAGATCGCAGGCTGCCAGCACCACGATCACGGCCGCCAGCCAGGCGAGCGCCGGAAGTTCGAACGCCGCAGCCAACGCCGCGGCGAAGCCGGCCGCGGCGAAGCCGGCCCGCGAGCGGAGACCATCGACTGCGATTCGATGGACGAACCAGCCGCTGGCGGCGGTGCAGGCCGCCGCGGGCACGTGGTTGGTGAGCACGATGGCGAAGGTGTTGAGCAGCGTGCCGCCCGCCGCAAGCGCCGCCGCCCAGAACCGGCCCCAGTCGGTCGTGCCGATGCGGTCGATGAGACGAAACGAGAACAGCATGCAGATTCCCAACGGCACGAGGCCGTAGACAACCATAAGCAGCCGGCCCATTTCAAAGGGATGATCGCCAAGGGTCCACCCTGTAAGCCTGTTGAGCAGCCAGTAGGGACCGGCGCAGAGCACGGCGAGCAGCGGCGGCTTGCTCGAATAGAGCCGCAGGCTGCCGGAGGCATCGGGATGGACGACGGTGTCGATCGAGTCCCAGCCCGGCTCCACGACGAGTCCGTCGATCGCAAACGTGCCCCGCTCCACGAGCCCGCGGATCGTGAGCCAGCGGCTGCGGTCATTGCCCGACAGAAACGGCCGCACGAGCCGTTTGTCCTTCTCGATGGCCGCCCTGATCGTCTCGGCATCGGCCGGTTCGCCGGCAGCTTTGGCCTTGGCCACTGCATCGGTGACCAGTTTTTTCTCCAACCCGATCCGATCGACGCTGGCAACCGCGCCAATGCGGCCGAGCACCGAGGCCAAGGCCATCGTGGCAAGCAGTGCATACACTCCGTGCCGCAGCCGTGAGCGCGAGTCGCCCCGGCGGGGTGCCTCGACCGGTCGGACCCGGCCCCACACCCGCGTTGCCACGCAGGCGAGATCGAAGAGCCCGTGGAAGAATCTCGCGACACCATATTTGGAAGTGCCGCGGGTCCGCGGCCGGTGGTGCACCGGCACCTCCATCACGCGAAAGCCCTCCGCTGCCGCCAGCACCGGAATGAAGCGGTGCATCCCCTCCGTCATCCGCAGCCGTAGC
>JBIIMX010000471.1:0-3077 GCA_044337765.1 Pirellulales bacterium
CTTGGGCACCACGAAGAGCCGCTCCACCTCGAAGCCGTCCGGCACGTGGAATGGCTCGACGGCTGGCCGGGCCGCTGCGGCCTCTTTGCTGACGACGGGCATCCGTTCCACGGGCTGCTCCCACCTCGTCGTGGCGATTTTCGTATCGGCGACGGCTGTCGGTTCGGCTGCCGCGGTCGCAAGGGCGATGAGCGGCGAGAGCAGCAGGGCCACCATCGTTCGGCTCACATGGCAGCTTGCGAAGGGGCGGATGGCGAGTCGCTGACGCATGGCGTACCTCGTGTGGGAGCGAACGAGCGAAGACGTTTTCCGTTTACGAGCATACGTCCGGCACCATTGACTCCCAACACCGCTTGTGGATGAGGACTGCCGGTTTTCTGCGGCGTTCACGCGGCTGACGGTTTTGAGTCGCGGCGAGGGTGGCAATCAGTCAGCGGGAGTGGCGGCCTGGGGCGGGTGTGTCGCCGCGGCCCCACGGCGCATGCGAGAATGGGAAGGGTTTTTGTGTCGCCTGCGTCTTGGTGGGTAGCATGCCCGGGATGTCGCGGTCACCATCGCAAGCTGGCCAGCTCGAGCCTGGGGCCGCGAGGCTCGAATGCTCGCGACGCAGGAGAGAGTTGCATGCCTGGGAAGACACTGAGCGGGACTGCTCCTGGCTGGGGGATCTGCCTTGCGACCGTGGCTGCGTTCCTCTGCTGGGGCCGGTGCCCGATGGCGGCTGAAACGCCGCCTTCGCAGGAACCGAGCCGATCTGCTGCACCAGGCAACGCCGTCCTTACTCCCGCGGACGCGAAGCACCGGCAGGACCCTGGGTTCATCCAACCCAAGCGGCCGCCAAACCTGCTTGTGTTTCTCGCCGACGATCTGGGTGCCCACGATCTGGGCTGCACCGGCAGCACCTTCTATCGCACGCCGGCGATCGACCGGCTGTCCGCCTCCGGAATGCGATTTACGAGAGGCTACGCTGCTGCCCCGGTCTGTTCGCCCACCCGCGCCGCGCTCATGACCGGCCGGCATCCGGCCCGTCTGCCGATCACGAATTTCATCCCCGGCAGCCGACGGGGATCGCTGTTACCGGCAGACTATCTTCATGCCCTGCCTGCCAAGGAGGTGACCGTACCGGAACTTTTACGCGACGCGGGCTATGCAACAGGGATCTTCGGCAAATGGCATCTGGGGCCGCCTCAGGACATTCCATCCCACGGGTTCGACGTGACCGGCTCGACGACAGTCGGCCCCGGCAGCGGCCCACCGGACGACACGCACCACGCAAGGGCGATTGCCGCACAGGCGGCGGCGTTCATCACCGGCAGCCACGGCCGTCCCTTTTTCTGCTACGTACCGATGCACTCGGTGCACAGTCCACTCAAGACCAGAGCAGACCTCCTGGCCGAAGAACAGACGCGGGCCGCCGCGCTGCAAGCGGCCACCGGTCCCCGCGAGGTCGCCGAGGGGGATCGCACGGCGCGTGCCGTACAGGATCACCCAGCGTATGCCGGCATGATCCGCGAGATGGACGAGACGGTTGCCACCGTGCTGGCTGCGGTCGAACAGGCCGGGCAGATCGACAACACGCTCGTCATCTTCACCAGCGACAACGGTGGACTCTCCACGGCCGAGGGCTCGCCAACATCGAACCTGCCCCTCCGCGCCGGCAAGGGTTTTCTTTATGAAGGCGGCATCCGCGTGCCGCTGGTCGTGCGTTGGCCGGGAGTCGTCATGCCCGGCACGACGAACGCCGTGCCGGTCAGCACGCTCGATGTCGCCGCCACGCTGCTGGATGTCGGCGGTGCGCGGCTGCCGGCTGAGACCGTGCTCGACGGCATGAGTCTGCGACCGGTGCTCGCTGGCGGCACGCTGCCGGCCCGGGACCTGGTCTGGCACTATCCCCACTATGCGAATCAAGGGGGCCGGCCTGCCGCCGCGATCCTCGGCGGGGAGGGCGACATGGTGGGAAACGAGAAATTGGTCGAGCACTTCGAGGACGGCCGCGTGGAACTCTTCGATCTGGTGGACGACCCGGGCGAACGCCGGAATCTTGCCGACGCCCAGCCGCAACGCGTCGCCGCACTTCGGGCCCGGCTGACGGCGTGGCGGGAAAGCGTGCACCCGCAGATGCCGTCGCCGAATCCGAAGCCGGTCGACCCGTTCGGTCCGGAGGGCGAGCCCAGGAAGCGGTGACGAGGTACACTGTCCGCAGGTTCGCCGAGAGTGTTTTGTAGAGCTTGCAAAAGTCAGCGCACCATGCGCGAAACATGTTCTGACCGGTGCACGCCAAAAAGCGCTGGTTCCGCCGGTGGAAGAGAGGGTGGATTCATGACGATGCGAGTTGGGGTGTGTGCCGTCCTCTGGCTTGTGTTCGCCGCAGCCGCGTCGCGGCCTGTCGCGGCTGACAACTGGCCCAGCTGGCGCGGGCCCGCACTGGATGGCACGGCTGCAGGCCGCGGCTACGTCTCCTCTTGGAGTCCGGCCACGCATGTGCTCTGGCGGGTGAAGCTGCCTGGGCTCGGCGCGAGCACGCCGGCCGTGTGGGGCGACCGGGTCGTCGTCACCTGCGCGGTCGATGGCAAGGATGCGGCGATCTGCCTCGATCGCAACGGCAAGGAGCTGTGGCGACGCGAACTGGGAGAGGTCAAGCCCGGCAAGCATAAAAAGGCCACCGGCTGCAACTCGTCGCCCGTCACCGATGGCACACACGTGTGGGTCTATTACAAGAGCGGCGAACTCGCCTGTCTGAACCTTGCCGATGGTGGTGTCGTCTGGAAAACGAACCTGCAGCAACGGTTTGGCGAGGACACGCTCTGGTGGGATCTCGGCACCTCGCCCCTGCTCACCTCCAAGGCCGTGGTCGTCGCCGTGATGCAGACCGGCCCGAGCTATGTCGCGGCGTTCGAACGTGCCACCGGCAGCCTGCTCTGGAAGCAGGACCGGGTGCTCGACGCTCCTGAAGAGGCAGCACAGAGCTATTCCACTCCGGTCGTCGTCGCGGGCAAAGCCGACAAGGGGGAGCCGGCGGAGATGCTCGTGGTGCTCGGTGCCGATCACGTGACGGCCCACGATGCGGCCGATGGCAGGGA
>JBIIMX010000473.1:0-3074 GCA_044337765.1 Pirellulales bacterium
GGGCTCGATGGTGCTCGGTGGCACCGACGCTGGCGGCGAGCGCAGCTCCCAGCAACGCGGTCAGGAAGACTGGCGGCAGATCGCCGGGCCACCGTCGGCGTCGACCGAGGCGGGCTTTCATGCCGGCGTGTATGCGTCGCGAGGGAGGCTGCTGGCGGTGAATCGGCCCGCCGCGGAGGATGCCGCCGAAGTGGTGGACGACCGGCAGATTGAGACGCTCTTTCAGGGCCTGTCGTTCAGCCGCTTCGAGCAGAAGGCCGGCGGTCTCGGCACCATCGTCGAAGAGGTGTGGCGACTTTTTTTGGTCGCGCTCTTGGTGGCGCTCGTGGTCGAGGGCCTGCTCTGTTTTCCCCGACGATCCTCCGACAGGCTGCCCCGCAGGCTTCCCGACAGGCTGCAGAGCGGGCTGCAGAGCGGGCTGCGTGGTAACACTAAACTTCCCGCCGCGCGGCGGAGCGGGGAGGCGGTCGCATGACGATGCAACCAGATGCTCTGATGATCGCCAACGGGCTGCGGTTCTATTGGACGCCCTGGTCGCTCGGCGTGTCGCTCGTGTTGTTGGCGGTGGTGGCCGCCGTCTGCCTGACCGGCTGGTGGCGGAGCGGTTTCCGGGCGGGCTACGGCCTGCTCGAACTGCTGCGGTTCGTGATCGCCGCGGTCGTTGTGTTCCTTCTCAATCAGCCGGAGTGGGTGACCGAACAGCGGCCCAGCGAGAAGCCCTCGATCGCCGTGCTGATCGACGACTCGCGGAGCATGGACACGCTCGATGCCATGCAGGCCGGCAGACAGCGAGATGTTGCGACGCAGGGCGGCACGGGCGTCGTATCGCGGAAGCAGTCGGTGGCGGCGCTCTCCGATGCAGCTTTCTGGAAGCCGCTCGAGGAGCGGTTCGCGATCCGGATCGAGCCGTTCTCCATCACGCGGGAGGGAGCGGCGAGCGAGGGCACCAGTCCGTTCGCCACCGGAACGGATCTCTTCGAGCCTCTCGACACGGCGGCGCGACGCAATCCGAATCTGCGGGCGATCGTGCTGGCCTCCGACGGCGACTGGAACGAGGGCCGGCCGCCCGTGCAGGCCGCCACGGCCCTGCGGCTGGCCGGCATCCCGGTGCTCGCCGTGCCCACCGGCAGCCTCACACCGCTTCCTGATGTGACGATCGCGAGCCTCGACTGCCCCGTGACGGGCGTCGTGGGCAAGCCGTTTCGCGTGCCCTTCACGATTCGCAGCACGCTGCCGCGGGAGCAGATGGTGACGGCGGTCGTGGAGACCTCCGACGGCCAGACCTTCAGCAAACAGTTGCGGCTGGCGTCGATGGGCAAGACCACCGACTGGATCTACTGGACGCCGGGGGGCGTCGGCGACTACACGGTCACGGTCCGCGTGCCGCTGCAGCCGGGCGAACTGCTGCCCGACAACAATTCGCGCACGGCGCCGGTGAGCATTCGCCAGGAGAAACTCCGGGTGCTGGTGGTGGAGAGCGTGCCGCGGTGGGAATACCGCTACCTGCGAAACGCCCTCTCCCGCGATCCGGGCGTGGAACTCTCCTGCCTGCTCTTCCACAAGGGAGTCTCCAAGGTCGGCGGCGGCAACAAGGACTACATCAAGAAGTTCCCCGGCTCGCTCGACGAACTTTCCCAGTTCGACGTCGTGTTTCTCGGGGACGTGGGGCTCGACGACGGCCACCTCACCGACGAGGACTGCCGGCTCCTGAAGGGGCTGGTCGAATACCAGGCCAGCGGGCTCGTCTTCATGCCGGGCTGGCTGGGCAACGAGATGTCCCTGGCCGATTCGCCGCTCGGCGACCTGTTGCCGGTGGTGCTCGATGCCTCGCGGCCGGAGGGGACCGGCACGGCGGTGTCGGGGCGGTTTGCCCTCACCGACAAGGGCCGCAGCAGCCTGCTCACGCGGCTGGTCGACTCGGCCGACGAGAACGTCGCCGTCTGGGAGTCGCTGCCGGGCTTTCAATGGTATGGACCGGTGCTCCGCGCCAAGGCAGGCAGCGAGGTGCTGGCCGTGCACGACGAAGCCGCCAACGACTACGGCCGGATTCCACTGCTCGTCACGCGGTCGTTCGGCGCCGGCAAGGTGCTCTTCATGGCAACCGACGGCGCGTGGCGGTGGCGGAAGGGAGTCGAGGACAAGTACCACTACCGCTTCTGGGGGCAGGTGGTCCGCTGGATGGCCTACCGACGGACCATGGCCAAGGGGGAGCGGATGCGTCTGCTCTTCACGCCCGACCAGCCCGAGGCAGGGCAGGAGGTGTCGTTCGACGCCAATGTCAGCGATGCCGTCGGCGAGCCGCTGCAGGCGGGCACGGTGACGGTGCTGGTCACGGCTCCGTCCGGTGCCACCGAGACAGTGCGGCTGGCAGCGCCGGGCGAACAGGGCTCGTGGGGCGTCTTCTCGGGCAGCTGGCTGCCACGCGAGCCGGGCAGCCACGCGCTCGTGCTCTCCTGCGCCGAGACGGGTGACCGACTGGAGTCATCGCTCTTCGTGCAGGGTGTTCCGGGTGAGGCGGTAGGAGAGGCCGCCCGGCCCGATGTCTTGGAAGAGATCGCCCGGCTCACGCAGGGATCGGTGGCGACGCCTGACTCCCTGCAGGAACTGCTGCTCACGCTGGGCAGGCTGCCGGAGAATCCGCCGGAGGTCCGGCGACTGAGGCTCTGGGCCCACCCGGCGGCGCTTATGACGCTGGTGAGCCTGTTGGGACTGTTTTGGGTGGGAAGGAAATGGCAGGGGCTGATATGAGTCGCGTTCAGGCATGGTGTGCACCGTTTTTAGGTTTGGCGTTCCCCCCGTGGCGGCAAGTTTTCAACTTGCCGGCTTCCCGTTCCTACGTGGTGGCAAGTTTTCAACTTGCCGGCTTCCCGTTCCCCCGTGGCGGCGAGTTTTCAACTTGCCGAATGCGGGTATTTACCTGCTGCGGCGATGCGCCGCCGGGACGGCAAAGGTTCCGTCGCTCGGAGATTCCGACTTGCCGCCCGGAGCGGCGTGGCACGCACAACAAGTCGGACATCCTCCTCGTCTCCTCCACCTTCGCCGATCCCGGCTTCCCTCTCCCCCGTGGCGGCGAG
>JBIIMX010000474.1:0-3073 GCA_044337765.1 Pirellulales bacterium
TGGGCCTCATGCCGCAGGCCGCGGACGCAACCCCGGCCGCGAACCAGTCCTCGCGGCGGCTCTCCTACACCCGCGACATCCAGCCGATCCTCGCCACCCACTGTTTCAACTGCCACGGCCTCGACGAGCACTCCCGTGAGGCCGGGCTGCGGCTCGACGTCCGCGAACTGGCACTCGCGGCCCTCGACTCCGGAACGCGGGCGATCGTGCCCGGCAAGGTCGCCGAGAGCGAACTCGTGTCACGGATCACGTCGGCCGACGACGACACGGTCATGCCGCCGCCGTCGTTCAAGAAGCCGCTCACGCCCGAGCAGATCGAATTGCTCCGGCAGTGGATCGCCCAAGGGGCCGGGTACGAGCCGCACTGGGCATTCCAGCCGCTGCGACGGCCCGACGTCCCCGCCGCCGCCGGCCCGCTTGCCGGCTGGCCCCGCAATCCGATCGACCAGTTCGTGCTCGCCCGGCTCGCCCAGGAAAAACTCGCGCCGGCGGCGGAGGCCTCCCGCGATACGTGGCTGCGGCGGGTGTCGCTCGATCTCACCGGCCTGCCGCCGACGCCCGACGAGCGGGCCGCATTCCTCGCCGACCAATCGGCCGACGCCCATGGGAAGGTGGTCGACCGGCTGCTCGCGTCGCCCCGGCATGCCGAACGGATGGCGATGCAGTGGCTCGACGTCGCCCGCTACGCCGACACGAACGGCTACAACAACGACGAGGAGCGGACGCAGTGGCCGTGGCGTGACTGGGTGATCGATGCCTTCGCCCGCAACATGCCCTACGACCGCTTCATCGTCGAGCAGCTCGCCGGCGACCTTCTGCCGAATGCCAGTCGGCAGCAGCGGATCGCGACCGGCTTCGGCCGCAACCACGTGCTCACGACCGAAGGGGGCATCATCCCTGAGGAATACCGCGTCGAGTATGTCGCCGACCGGATCCAGACCACCGCCACCGCCTTCATGGGGCTCACGCTCCAGTGCGCCCGCTGCCACGACCACAAGTTCGACCCGATCTCGCAGCGCGACTATTACCGCTTCTTCGCGTTTTTCAACAGCATCCCCGATCCGCTCGTGCCTTACGCGGCGAAGCGACTCGTCCGCGTCGGCGAGCCGACGATCGCCCTGCGGAACTATGCCGATGAAACCGAACTGGCCTCGCTGCTCGCCGCCAAGGCCGAGTTGAAGGCGGCGCCGCCAGCGAAAGATGCGGGTAAGCCGGATGCCACGAAGACGGACGGCGCCAAGCCGGAACCCACCAAGGCAGAGGCCGATGCCGCGGCGGCCCGGCTCAAGCAGGTCGAGGAACAGATCGAGGCGATCGAGCTGCGGACCACCCGCGTGATGGTGATGGCCGACCTCGACACGCCGCGGCAGGCCCGCATGCTCAACCGCGGCCAATTTGACCAGCCGGGCGACACCGTCGAGCCGGGCGTGCCTGCCTGGATGCCGCCGCTGCCGGAGGGGACCGCCGCCAACCGGCTGGCACTGGCCCGCTGGCTCGTCGATCCGCGGCATCCGCTCACCGCCCGCGTGGCGGTCAATCGCTGGTGGGAGATGTTCTTCGGCCGCGGCTTGGTCGAGACCGTCGAAGACTTCGGCACCCAGGGCTCGCCCCCCACGCATCCCGAACTGCTCGACCATCTGGCCGGCGACCTCGTCGCGGGCGGCTGGAACGTGCGGTCGATCCTGAAGTCGATCGTGCTCTCGGCGACCTACCGGCAGGCTGCGGAGGCGGCCCCGGAGGCCTTCGCCCGCGATCCCGACAACCGGCTGCTCGCCCGCGGCCCGCGGTTTCGGCTGCCGGCCGAGATGGTTCGCGACCAGGCCCTCTTCGCAGGCGGCCTGCTCGTGGAACGGGTCGGCGGACCGAGCGTGAAGCCCTTCCAGCCGGCGGGCCTCTGGGAGGAGGTGTCGGTGCTGCACCAGGCGACCTACGTGCCCGACGCGGGCGATGGCCTCCACCGCCGGAGCCTCTACACGTTCTGGAAGCGGACCTGCCCGCCGCCGGCGCTGGCCGTCTTCGACGCGCCCGACCGCGAGACCTGCGTCGTCCGCCGGAGCCGCACGAGCACGCCGCTGCAGGCGCTCGTGCTCATGAACGATCCGACCTACCTGGAAGCCGCCCGGGGCGTGGCCCTGCGGGCCGTGTCGCTCGCCGACCGCGGCGGCGTGTCGCCCGGCGATCCGGTGCGCCGCGATCGCGAGATCATCGCCCAAGCCTGCCGGCTCGTGCTGGCACGCGACGCCGCGCCGCGGGAGATCGACCTGCTGCTGCAGAAGCTCAACGAATTCCGCCGACATTTCCAGGGCGATGCCGAGGCCGCGCGGCGGCTCGTCGCCACCAACGACGCGCATGACAGCCCGCTGCCGCCGGACGAACTGGCCGCCTGGACCATCGTGGGGAGCACGCTCCTATGCCTCGACGAAACGATCAGCAAGAACTGAATCGCGAACTGAATCGCCTGCAGACGCTCTTCGGCCGCCGGGCGTTTCTCGGCGGCTCGGCGACGGCCGCGTCGGTGGCGGCGATGTCGGCGCTCCTCGCGCGGGATGCGGTCGCGTCGCCAGCGTCAATCCCCGGGCCGATGCCGGGCGCGGCCCTGCCCTCGCTCCACATCGCCCCCCGGGCGAAGCGGGTGATCTATCTCTTTCAGTCGGGCGGCCCCTCGCACCTCGAACTCTTCGATCCGAAGCCGGGGCTCGTATCGCAGCACGGCACCGAGCTGCCCGACTCGATCCGCATGGGCCAGCGGCTCACCGGCATGACCTCGGGGCAGAAGAGTTTTCCCGTCATCGCCTCGAAATATGGCTTCCGGCAGTGCGGCCAGTCGGGCACGTCGATCAGCGAACTCCTGCCGCACACCGGGCGGGTGATCGACAAGCTCTGCCTCATCCGTTCCATGCACACCGAGGCGATCAACCACGACCCCGCGATCACCTTCATCCAGACCGGCTCGCAGCAGCCGGGCCGGGCCTCCTTCGGCGCCTGGCTCAGCTACGGCCTCGGCTCCGAGGCCGACGACCTCCCGTCGTTCGTCGTCATGCTCTCGCAGGGCAGCGGCGCCGATTCAAACCAA
>JBIIMX010000084.1:0-10806 GCA_044337765.1 Pirellulales bacterium
CGATCGGCATCCGCACGGCGAGGGCATCGATCAGCGCCGCGACAAACCCTACGTCGTCGGAGCCGTCGGTCCACGCCTCGCCGCAGCAGTTGCCGCCGTTCCACGTGAGGAGTCCCTCACGCGAACCGCTCCCCGCCGGAAACGCGACCACAGCCCGTCCCGCCGCCGCCAGTGCATCCAGCCCTGAAAATCGCCGCATCATCTCGGGATGGCTCTGTCCGCCGTGGAACGCGAGCACGAGCGGCCAGCCGGCCCCCGGCGCCGCTCCCGCAGGCGTGCAGACGGTGGCGGTACGGTGCCGCGATCCCACCGGAACATCGCAGGCAATCACGCTGTAGGCGGGTGGAAGGTCGTGCATGGTGGCCGGTGCTGTCGCGTTTTTCTTTGGTCATTCCTACACTTTTGCAACCCAGAAGCAAATCAGACGCAACCCAGAACCACCGCAGAGCAACAGAGCGGGCTGCCGTGTCGGAAAGGATTCATGGAACTCCCCAATCAAGCCAGACGCCGGGTGGCGATCGATCGCGTGAGTCCCGAGGTGGATGGGGGCCGCTTCGCGGTAAAGCGGGTCCGTGGCGACGAGGTGATGATCGAGGCCGATATCATCTGCGACGGCCACGAGGAACTCGATTGCCGACTGCATGTGCGGCACGGCGAGACGGGGCAGTGGGCGGTGGCGCGGATGACCTGCGACGGCAACGACCTCTGGAAGGCATCGTTTATCGCAGACCGAATCGGTCTCTGGCATTTTTTCATCACCGCCCGGATCGACGTGTTTGCAACGTGGTTGCGCGATCTTGGCCGCCGCGAACGGGCGGGCGATGACCTGCATGTGGAACTCATCGCCGGCAGCCAGATCGTGGCCGCCGCAGCCCATGCGGCGCCCGCTGCGATTGCCGCGGAAATCGAGCAGCTCGCGTTCGCGCTCCGGTCGCCGGCCTGGAAGGACGCCGTCTCCAGCGACCGTCTGCGGGAGCTGATGTCGCTCTACTCCGACCGCCGTGACGAGACCAGGCTCGAGTCGCCGCGGCCGATATGGGTCGACCGGGCCCGCGCCCGGTTCAGCAGCTGGTACGAGGTGTTTCCCAGATCGTGGGGCCGCGTGGCGGGTGAGCACGGAACGTTCTCCGATCTTGCCGAGCGTCTCGACTACATCCGCTGGATGGGCTTCGACGTGCTTTACCTGACGCCGATCCACCCGATCGGAACCGCCTTCCGCAAGGGGCGAAACAACCGCCTCGAGGCCGAGCCCGACGATGTCGGAAGTCCCTGGGGGGTCGGCAGTCGCGATGGTGGCCACACGGCGATTCACCCGCAACTCGGCACCTTCGAAGATTTCGAGCGACTCCGGCAGCGGGCCGAGACCCTCGGCATCGAACTGGCGCTCGACTTCGCGGTGCAGTGCTCGCCCGACCACCCGTGGGTCCACGAGCACCCGGAATGGTTTCGCCACCGGGCCGATGGAACAATCCAATACGCGGAGAATCCGCCCAAGAAATACCAGGACATCGTCCCCTTCGACTTCCAATGCGAACAGTGGCGTCAGCTCTGGGAAGCACTTGGCGGCGCGGTGCGTTTCTGGGTGGAGAAGGGGGTGCGGATCTTTCGCGTCGACAACCCGCACACGAAGCCGTTCGCCTTCTGGGAGTGGCTCATCGACGACATCCATCGCACGCACCCCGACGTGCTCTTTCTGGCCGAGGCCTTCACCCGGCCGAAGACGATGTACCGTCTCGCCAAGCTCGGCTTCACGCAGTCCTATACCTACTTCACATGGCGTACAGAAAAGCGGGAGACGGCCGACTACCTGTCCGAGGTGACGACGCCGCCGATCGCCGATTTTTTCCGGCCGAACTTCTGGCCCAACACGCCCGACATCCTCCACGAGACGCTCCAGCATGGCGGCCGCCCGATGTTTTTGGTGCGGCTGACCCTGGCGGCGCTGTCGGTGGGCAACTGGGGCATCTACGGGCCGGCGATGGAACTCCTCGAGGCCGCGCCGCGCGAGCCAGGAAGCGAGGAGTATCTCGACTCCGAAAAATACGAGATCAAGCGCTGGAACCTGGACGCACCCGAGAGCCTCGCCCCGTTCATCCGCTGCCTGAACGACATCCGGCACGCGGAGCCGAGCCTGGCCCGCGTGCGGCCGCCGCTCGTTCAGTCGATCGATGACCCTTTCCTCGTCGCCTGGTGCAAGCACGATCCGCTCAGCGGCAACCGGGTGCTCGTCGTGGTGAACATGCAGCCAGACCAGGCGAGGAAAGCCAGGCTGACGCTCGACCGCAGGCCGCTCGACCTCGACGCGGCCGAAACGATCACGGCGCACGACCTGCTCGACGACAGCGAGGAGACGTGGGCGATCGACGACATCACGATTACGTGCACTCCGGAGGTGCCGGTACGGGTGTTTCGACTCGAGCCGCAGGCGATCACCCCCCCTCCGATGCACACCGCATGAAACTCGACGATGCCACGATCGCTTCCCGGCTCGTGCTTTCGCTGCCGAAAGCCCGGTGGTTTGCCGACAAGGGGGGTGGCATCGCGGGAGTGGAACTTGTCGAGCGGTTGCCGCTGCCGGGAGATGGGACCGACGCAATGGCGCTGGTCGACGTGCGGCTGGCGGGCGGTGATCGATCGGCCCGGTATGCCGTGATGCTCGACCATGTCGGCAACGATGCCACAGCCACACCCACGGTTGGCCGGTGGCTCCTCGATCTTGTGCTTTCGGGTGGCTCGCTGCCCGGACGCAGGGGCCGCTTCGTCGGCCACACGACGCGGGCCGCTTCCGTTGTCCCGACCGGTCCACTCACCGCGAGCACGATCGGCGGGAATGCCTCCAACACGTCGTTTGTGGTCAGGTATGGCTCCACGAGCTGGATCATCAAGCTGTTTCGCCGCTGTCGGGCAGGCATCCAGCCGGAGGTTGAAGTCGGCGAGTTCTTCACCGTTGCGTCGCCTTGGCAGCAAACGCCCCGGCTCTGTGGCTGGCTGGAATACCTGCCTGGAGATGACCGTCACGCGGCTGAGTCGACAGCACTCGCCACCGTGCACGAGTTTGCGGCAGGCCACACGACCGGCTGGGACCGCCTGGTGGGCCTGCTGACAGCGGCCGGCGGCCAGACGGGCGGTTCAGCCGAAACGGTCCTCGCCATCGTGGCCGCACTCGGCCGCGCGACGGCTGGGATGCATCGGGCATTTTCGGCCAGGCCAGACATTCCTGCCTTCGCCCCGGCGCCGGCAACACCCGCAGGACTGCAGGCCGCCGCGAAGCGAATGTGCGAGCATGCGGAGCGGGTGTTTGCCTCGGCCGATGCGCGACTCCCGCAGCTCGCGCCGACGATTGGCCGCCGGCTCGCAGCGGTGGTGGCCGCGCGATCGCGACTCGTCGATCGATGCGCGGCTCTCGCGAATCTTCCCCTCGCCACGAGCACCATCCGCGTACACGGAGACTACCATCTGGGCCAGGTGCTCGTGGCGGAGCAAGACAATAAGCCGCTCGTGGCGGAGCACGACAACAAGTCGCTCGTGGCGGAGCACGACAACGAGCCGCTCGTGGCGGAGGACCGCAGCGTGCTCGTGATCGACTTCGAGGGCGAGCC
Organism: Pirellulales bacterium; assembly: GCA_044337765.1. Classification (GTDB taxonomy): domain Bacteria; phylum Planctomycetota; class Planctomycetia; order Pirellulales; family UBA1268; genus CAMCQY01. The sequence continues at coordinate 3,600 of JBIIMX010000084.1, forward strand.
GGGACGCACGCTGTCGGAACGTCGCGAAAAGACCTTCGCCGCCAAGGACGTGGCCGGCATGTGCCGGTCATTCGACTACCTGTTGCGTCACGTGGCCAAATCGACCGGCCAGCCGTATGCAGCAGCCGACCTCGAGCGACTCGAGGCCTGCTACCTCGACGCCTATCGCGAAGCCGCCGCCGGGCAGCCCTGGTGGCCTGCCGACCGAGCGGCTGCCGACGCGCTCGTGGCGGTGTTCAAACTCGACAAGGCGATCTACGAACTCGCCTACGAACTCAACAACCGCCCTGACTGGGTCGACGTACCGCTGGCCGCGATCGAAGAGGCTGTGCAGGCGCGGTGAGACAATCTTGTCAGGTCTGAGACAGCCTGTGCCATGCCCCGTCGCGGCAGTTCTCTCGACTGCCGAATCCGGCCTCCGGCTCGAGGCGCTTTGGGTTGGACTGCCTCAGCGACGAGTCCCTCCGCCGTCGGAGCGGCGGACGCAGACCTTGCCGCCCCGTAGCCGGTGCCACACCAAAGTCGCAATCGCTCTAATTTCCCCGAATGACCGGGGTGCCGTCTTCATTGACCGCGACGTCGAAGATCCGCGTCGCATCGAGCCAACGCAGCATCTCGTGGTTCTTGAACAACCGCGGCACCGTCGTGCCCGCCTCCAAGTGGCCGTAATACAGTTCCGACTCACCATGCTCGCGCCCGCCGATCCGGCTGGTGACCTTCACCACGGAGCCGGATTCGGAGAGTTCGACGATCTCCGCTGCATACTCGATCACATCGCCCGGTACGGGCTCGAATGCCAGCCGCACACTCCCGACTTTTGCCAGCACCACCTGGCGACGGTAGTCGAGCGCATCGGCGACGAGGATTCCCGCCGTCTGCGCCATCCCTTCGAGCACGAGCGTCGCCGGCATCATCGAAACGCCGGGGAAGTGGTCGTGCAGATGCTCCTCGGCGAGCGTCACTGTCTTGACGGCCCGCGCGCGACGGGACCGGACAAACTCCGTGAAGCGATCAATCCAAAACCAACGCATATCGGCGACACTCCCTCGTTGCCAAGCTTGGTGCCAAGCTCGTTGCCAAGCCTTCATCCGAATCGATCAGGCTTTTGAATCCCGTACGTGCACGCTCGTGGTGAGCACAAGCGGCACGGTTTCGCGGGCATAGAGCACCTCAACGACTGCCGCGGTCCAGCGCTTGGCCCCGGGTTCCACGACAACTTTCCACTCGGGGCCTGCTCCGTCCACGACCGTGCTCTCCCACCGCGCCTTGCGAAAATCCCGCGTGTCCGACTCCGTCCGCCAAAGCAGCAGCCGCTCCGGCTGAATGCCGGAGCGCACCACACAGGCCGCGTTGTTCCCGGTGGAGTCGAACCCCCACCGCAGGTCGGGCAGGGATTCGTGTCCCGACGCATGCCTTCCCATCGCAGCCACCAGACCGACCACGCGGTCGAGTGGGATGCCATGCCCGGCGTTGGGGCAGTAGGAGACCCAGCAGGGCCCCGGCAGACCGTCCCGGTAGAGCTCCAAGGATTGCAGGGGCCAATAGGGGTCGTTCGTTCCCAGGCCGATCAGCTTCGGCGTCGCCAGCCTGTCGCGGTAGCTGAACGGATCGACGATGCCGATCAGTTCGCGGCCGCGGGGCGTGGCAAGCAGTTTTTCAACTCCGCGCGACTTATAGTCCTCGAGCTGGTCCGACATGCCACCAAAGCTCTCCACCTGCAGCTGCAGATGACGTTCCATCGAGAGCATGTCGATCACCAGCGGCACGACGCCCACGACACGGGCGTCGACCGCCGCAGTCAGCCAGGTCGTCCAGCCACGCTTGCTCGCCCCGGTGAGGACGAAGCGATCGATATCGAGCTCCCAGGCTGTGCCGGCGATCTCGGCGGCGGCAGTCATCCCGGCAACGGCCGACTTGACCATCGGGAGCAGCAACGGCCAGGTCGCGTCGCCTGTGCGGGCGTATTCCACGAACGAGTGGGCGATGAGTCCGTCCTCCGACAGCCCGTCGAACATCGGCTGGTAGGGCACCTGCCGAATCACCGCAGCCGGCAGTCCGGCGGCGTTGGCCACCAGCGCGAGTGTCCGGAGGGCTTCGGACGCCCCGCGGCCGGCATCACCTGCGGCAGGCACCTTGCCGGCAGATCCGCCGTCGATCCAAAACAACATCGTCTCGCGATCGGCCGCGGGCCCGCGCTTGGCCGGCAGAAACAACGACAATTCGTGCGTCCATTCCACGCCCCGCCACGATTGGCTGACGAGGCGAACGGTTCGCCACGAGCCACCCGGCAGTTCACCCGACGCAACAGGCTCGACCCGCGTGGCGGGATCGACCGCGGCTACATACTCCGCAAGCGGACCGGTGGCCTCGGCACGTGCAGCCGGCTGCTCGTCCGATTCCGTCACGGCCTCCGCCACCGCGGCGGCTTCCCCCGCCTCAGCTCTGCGTCCGGCGAGCAACGCCGCCGCGGCGGCGAATCCAGCGGTCGTAAAGTGCCGTCGCGGCAGCACACCGTCCGGGACGGCAACAGCCTTGAGATCGGCCCGCGGACCGCAGGCCTCCGGCACGGTGGATGAATCAGTGGCTGACACGCAGGGCCTCGAATTCACGGAGGTGGTGGCACATGTACATCGCGGCGATCCGCTGTGCGGTCTCGAGGAGCCGGTCCCGGATGTCCTCGGGCTTGAGCACCTCGACCATGTCGGCCAAGCCGAGCAGCTGCGGCACCATCTCGTCGTCCCAGCCGCGTTCGATGTCGAGGATCACGCTGCCATCTGCCTGCGGGGTGACTTTTTGCCGAGGATGAAACGGCTTCTCGCAGGCCCAGCGGGCACGGGCCGCCTTCACGCGGATCCGATACCGCCGCGGCGGATCGGCCGAACGGAAGATCGTGATGCTGTCTGCGAGGAGGGTTTCGACCGACTCGCTCGACCGCGTGAAGGTTTTCGACGTGGGCTTCGCCTCCGTCACACGATCGAGCTTGAAGAACCGCATCGCCGTGTCCGCTGCCGCGACACCCCCGCCCGCGTCGGCTTTTTTCCGTTTCGCGAGGGCCGTCGCTGCCTTCGCGTCCGCCGGTGCAACGCGGTGCCCCGCGATGTAGACGCTGCCGTCGTAGAGCACGAGCGACTCCGGCCGGATCGTGTACCGCTTCGGCTTCTCGTCGGCGAGGCTTGTGTAGCGGATATCCAGTTCGAGCGTGTTGCGGATGGCGCGGTTGATCGCATTGAGCGTACGGGAACGATACTTGGACGCGGAGGGCCTGGGATGGACCAGCAGGCCTTCTTTGTGGGACTCGACATATTCGAGGAGTTGTGGCGTCGCCACCCGCTCGAGCTTCGCAAGCAGCTGGCTGATGCCGCGCCAGTAGAGGGTGCCGGCCAGAGGGGCGAGAAAGTCGCGTGCCACCGCCAGCGACAGCAACTCCGGCAGCGAGATCGCGGGGGTTTTGAGTTCCTCGGCTCCCTTGCCGGGCTCGATCGACCAGGCCTGGCAGGTCGTGCCCCGATCGGTGCGTTTTTTCGTCTGCTTCAATGCATAGCCGAATTTCTCCAGAAACTCGACATCGCGGCGGACGCTCTTGTCGGACATCTCGTCGATGACGCCGCGGTCGCAGAGCCGGTCTTTGAGTTCCGTCGTCGTGAGGGGATAGCGGGCGCTGAAGAGGATGTCGATGAGGTGAAACACCCGCAGCAACTGTTCGTGGCGGCTGATGGAATCCATGGTGGTTCGTCGAGGATGGCGGGGGGCTGCGGATGGCTGCCGCTAGAATACCCGGGAAGCCCCCTGCGGCGAGGAGCGGCGTGCGCACCGGACCTTTTTCCAACAACAGCCGGTCAGCCGTCCGCCGTCACCTGCTCCTGCAACTCCAGCCACCGCTCCTCGGCCGCGGACAATTTCTCCGCCGCCACGGTCATCGCCGTGTGGTGCCGCAAGGCTTCCGCAGGATCGGTCGTCGCGAGCATCGCCTCATTCGCGGCCCGCTTTTCCGCATCGAGCTTGGCGATCGCCCGCTCGAGCGTGCCAATCTCGCGACGGACATCCCTATCGGATCGGGCGTCGTGTCCTGCACGACCAACCGCCTCGGGCCGGCCGGCCGACGACTTTCCGCCAGGCCTTTCCGGCCCGGCCGACTTGCCTGCCGCGCCGGGTTTCCTGGGCGTCGCGGTCCTGCCTCCGCCCGCCGCCTCCTCCTCCGCGTCGATTTCCCGGTTCATGGCGGCGAGGTACTGCTTGTAACTGCCTCCGTAGTTGATGACCCGGCCGTTGCCCACCTCGACCACGTTCGTCGCCACTGTCTCCACGAAAGAGCGGTCGTGGCTGGTGAAGATCACCGTGCCGCGGTAGTCGAGGAGCGCCTGGGCAAGCGCGTCGACCGTCTCGACATCGAGGTGATTGCCCGGCTCGTCGAGGATGAGAACGTTGAACGAGCCGAGCAGGAGTCCGGCGAGGCAGAGCCTGGCCCGCTCGCCGCCCGACAGCACCGGCACCCGCTTTTCGACCGCCTTGCCGCGAAAGAGCATCGCCCCGGCAAGATCGAGAATCCGCTGTGACTTCGTGCCGATCGCCGCGGCCCTTTCCAGATAGGAGAGCACCGTGTCGTTTTCGTCGAGGCTCGTGTAGACATGCTGGGCATAGATGCCGAGTTCGCAGCCGTGTCCCCACTTCACCTCGCCGGCCAGCGGGGAGAGCGATCGCACGAGCGTCCGCAGAAACGTCGTCTTTCCCTGGCCGTTGTCGCCGACGATCGCGGCCCGCGAGCCATGCACGATTTCCACGTCGATCGACTCGGCGACCTTGCGGTCGGTATAGCCGATGCCCAGCCCACGGCACCGCACCGCCGGCCCCTGCCGCGGCGACACCTCCGGGCAGCGGATCGCCGCGGTCGGCGCATCGGCCGCGATCTCCTCGACCTCCAGCTTCTCGAGCTGCTTGCTCTTCGACTTCGCGCGGGAAGCCGTGGATGCCCGGGCCTTGTTGCGGGCGATGAAGTCCTCGAGCTGCCGACGTTTGGAGAGCACGGCGGCATTGGTCCGTTCGAGGTGCTCCCGCTGTTCCCGCTGGTAGCCGAGAAAGGCATCGACCTTGCCGGGAAAAATTGTGAGCTTGCCGCCCGACAGATCGAGCGTGCGGTCGCAGGTGGCCCCGAGGAAGGCCCGGTCGTGCGAGACGATCAGGCAGCTCTCGCGGTAGTCGCGGAGAAAGTGCTCGAGCAGGATCTGCGTCCGCAGGTCGAGGAAGTTGGTCGGCTCGTCGAGGAGGAGCAGCGTCGGCTCGTGCAGGAGCAGCGCGGCGAGTTTGACGCGGGTCTGCCAGCCGCCGGAGAGTTCCTTGACCGGCCCCGTGAGCAGCGTGCTCTTGAGTTCGAACCGGCCGGCCACCTCTCCGCACTTCCAGTCGGGCTGGCCGCTGTCGCGCATGAGAAACGCCAGAGCCGTCTCGCCGGGCTCGAAGGGATCGTGCTGCCGCAGGTAGCCCAGCCGCAGCCGCGGATGCCGAATCACCTCGCCGGAATCCAGTTCCTCCTCGCCCAGGATGACACGGAGCAGCGTGCTCTTGCCGGCCCCATTTCGCCCGATGAAGCCCACCTTGCCGTCATCGGTGATGGTGGCGCTGGCCTCGTCGAGCAGCACCTGGTCGCCGTAGCGCTTGGAGGCGTTTTTGATGTCGAGCAGAACGGCCATGGAGGGTGTCCGAAGGAGGGCCCCTCACAGTAGCCGACTACCGCGGCAGACGGGAATACGGATGAAAAAACAACGCACGAAGCCGAGATTCGCAGGCCCGTCGCTGGCACGGCCCGCGGGCCAGTCGCTACATTGCTCTATCGCGACGATGCTCTTTTTCCCCCCTCTGCCGGAACCTGTTCCATGCACCATCCGATCCGTTCCGCAACGCACTCCCGTCTGGCTGTCTCGACCTGGGCAACCGCGGTCTTGTCGCCGTTGTTGCTGATGGCCTGCGTTTCTGACGTTTTCGCCGAGCCGGCACCGGCAGCGGCTACGGGACCGGCCAAGGCCGCCACCGCGGCGGACTCGGCGACCGCCGTCATCACTGCGGTGCGGCAGGCGGCCGACACCTACGCGGCCGCCTTCAACTCGGGCGACGACAAGGCTCTTGGCGACCAGTGGACGGTCGGTGCCGAACTCGAGGAAGGGGGGACCTGTCTCAAGGGACGTGAGGCGATCGTCGCGTCGCTGCGGCAGGCCCGCCGGATCCATCCCCAGTGTGCGCTCACATTCGATGTGACCGATGTTCAGCCTCTGGGCGAAGGAGTGGCCCGCGTGCAGGGCACGCTCACGCTGACACGGCAGGCGGGCGAGAGTCCTTTGGTCTCCCGGTTCGACAGCCTTCGCGTGCTCGAGAATGGCCGCTGGCGGATCGCTGAATCGCGGGTGGTACCCACGCCGCGGGCGGCACTGGCTGACCTCGCCTGGATGGTCGGCACCTGGCAAGCGACCGATGCCAAGACCGGCTCCACAATCAACGCCACCTATGAGAAGAGCCTCGATGGCCATGCACTCGTTGGCCGCATCACCGTGAAGCGATCGAACGGCTCGACGGTCGAGTCGCTCGACGTCATCCACGCCGACCGGCTGAGCGGCCGCGTGCGTTCCTACAACTTCGACTCCACCGGTGCGACGGCCGAGGGCACTTTTTCCGGTGACGGCAGCTCTTTCGAGCGGAGGCTCACCGGCACGCCCGGGGACCCGGCCGCGGGTAGCAGAGCCGAGTGGGTTCAGGTACTCACGCCACTCGGCCGCGACATGCTTCTGTGGCATTCGATCGAACGGTCGATCGACGGTCGAGCCGAGCCAGACACAGAGCCGGTGCACCTCCGCAGGATTCGCTGACTGCCACGCACGTCTCAACCGATTCGCTCATTCATCGCCACCTCCGGGAGACTTTCATGTTTATCACCCTCACCCGACGCTCGAGCGTGCTCCGCACGGCGACGGTCGTTGTCTTGGTCTTCGCGCAGACAGGTGCGTCTTCCGCCTTCGTCTTTGCCCATGGTGGTGGAGGCGGTCACATCAGCGGAGGGGGCCACATGGGCGGCTTCAGCGGAGGTGGCGGCCGGAGCTTCGATGGCGGCGGCCGGAGCTTCGACGGGGGTGGACGGAGTTTTGATGGCGGTGGACGCAGCTTCGATGGCGGCGGCCGCAGTTTCGACGGCGGTGAACGGAGCTTCGATGGCGGTCGCGGAATC
>JBIIMX010000475.1:0-3065 GCA_044337765.1 Pirellulales bacterium
ATGATGAGTCCGCTGCCCGGCTGCACCCCTACGAAGCCCGGTAGCTGCACACTGCCGCTGCCCGGCGTCTGCCCCGAGATCGTCGATGCCGCCGGCGAGCCGGTCGAGAAGGGGGAAGGGGGCTGGCTCGTGATGACGAAGCCTTGGCCCGGCATGCTTCGTGGCATTTGGGGCGACGACGAGCGGTTTCGCGAAACCTACTGGTCCCGCGTGCCGGGGAAATACCTCGCCGGCGACAACGCCAGGCAGGACGCCGACGGCTACTACTGGATCATGGGCCGGATCGACGACGTGCTCAACGTCGCCGGCCACCGGCTCTCCACGATCGAAATCGAAAGCGCGCTTGTGAGCCATCCGTTGGTGGCCGAGGCGGCCGCGGTGGGGCGTCCGCACGACGTGAAGGGGGAGGCGGTGGCGGTGTTTGTGACGCTGAAGGGCGGCGAACCGGAAGACGTAAACGCGCTCAAGGAAGCATTGCGGAAGCACGTCCGCCAGCAGATCGGCGCTCTGGCTTCGCCCGACGACATCCACTTCTCGGCCACATTGCCGAAGACCCGTAGCGGCAAGATCATGCGACGGCTGCTCCGCGACATTGCCGCGGGCAAAGAGACGGTCGGTGACACGACGACGCTCGAAGATTACACCGTGCTCGCCAAGCTCCGCGGTAACGAAGAGTGAGGTGGGAACGGCTCGGAGAGTCACAGCTGTGACAAGTAATTGCGAGCGCGTTGACCCGTGGGTGCGAGAGCATTGACCCGTGGGTGCGAGAGCGTTGACCCCGTGGGTGCGAGAGCGTTGACCCCGTGGGTGCGAGAGCGTTGACCCCGTGGGTGCGAGAGCGTTGACCCCGTGGGTGCGAGAGCGTTGACCCGTGGGTGCGAGAGCGTTGACCCGTGGGTGCGAGAGCGTTGACCCCGTGGGTGCGAGAGCGTTGACCCCGTGGGTGCGAGTTTTCAACTTGCACATGCATGAGACAAGATGAAATCTCGTCCCCACGGGTGCATTGGACAAGATGAAATCTCGTCCCCACGGGTGCATGAGACAAGATGAAATCTCGTCCCCACGGGTGCATGAGACAAGATGAAATCTCGTCCCCACGGGTGCATTGGACGCGATGGAATCTCGTCCCCACCAGAGGCGGAATCCGTGTCGTATACTCCTACCATGCCCTCCGCCCCCGAACTTCTGGCGCCCGCCGGTGATTGGGACTGCGTCCGCGCTGCAATCGAAAACGGCGCCGACGCCGTCTATTTCGGCCTCGACACCGGCTTTAACGCGCGGGCCAGGGCGACCAATTTCGCGATCGACGACCTTCCCCGGCTGATGGCCATGCTCCACCGCCGCGGACTCAAGGGCTACGCAACGCTCAATACCCTGGTCTTCAGCGATGAAATGACCCGCTTCGGGCAGGTGATCGTCGCCGTCGCCGAGGCGGGCGTCGACGCAGTGCTCGTTCAGGATGTCGGCGCCGCCCGACTGATCAAGGCGATCTGCCCCGATCTCCCGTTGCACGCCTCGACGCAGATGACGCTCACCAGCGCCGAGAGCATCCGGCTGGCGGAGCAGCTCGGCATGGAGCGGGTCGTAGTTGCTCGGGAACTCTCCATCGACGAGATCGTCGCCATCCGCCGCCAGACGTCGATGCCGCTCGAAGTGTTTGTGCACGGCGCGCTCTGCGTGGCCTATTCGGGCCAGTGCCTCACGAGTGAGTCGCTTGGCGGCCGCAGCGCGAACCGCGGGCAGTGCGCCCAGGCCTGTCGCCTGCCCTACGATCTTGTCTGCGACGGTGTGGATGTCGAACTCGGCGATCAGAAATACCTGCTCTCACCGCAGGATCTTGCCGCCTATGCCCTCGCACCAGAGCTCGTGGCCGCCGGCATCGCGTCGTTCAAGATCGAGGGCCGGCTCAAGACGCCCGAATACGTCGCCAACATAACGAAGCACTACCGCACGGCGATCGACGCTGCGGTGGCTGCACGGCCCGTCGCGTTCACGCCGCAGGACGTGGAGGAGATGGAACTCTCGTTCTCCCGGGGCTTCTCGCCGGGATGGCTGCATGGCTGCGACCATAAGATGCTGGTTCCCGCGACCAGTAGCGCGAAACGTGGTGTGAAACTCGGCACCGTGGTGGCCGTCCGCCGGGACCGCGTTCTGGTCGATCTGCTGGCCGGCGTGAAGCGGGGCGATGGCGTGGCCTTCGACTGCGGTCAGCCGATCGATCATCCCGAAGGGGGCCGGGTCTACGAGGTTTTCCAAGAGGGGCGGTCGCTCACCGAGACGGTGGCGAGCGGTGCGGTGGAACTAGCATTCGGCCAAGGGGCCGTTGATTTCGTCGCCGTGCAGCCGGGACAGGCCGTCTGGAAGACGGACGATCCCCATCTCACCGCACGCCTCCGCAAGACGTTTACAGCGACCGATCCCCAGCGCCGCACCCCTGTCGATCTGCGTGTCACGGTGGCGGCGGGTGGCCCAGTGCGGATCGTAGCCACGTTGCCGGACGGCAGGCAGTGCAGCATCGAGTCGGAGGGGCCGGCGGTGGCCGCTACGAAACACCCGCTGACGGCCGACACCCTGCATGCTCAGCTTGCCCGGTTGGGCGGCACGCCCTTTGAACTTGAGTCACTTACGGCGGAGATCACGGGCGGCCCGATGGTGCCGCACAGCGTGCTCGGAAAACTTCGGCACGAACTGGTCGCCCGGTTGGAGGACTTGGCCGTGGCCTTGCCTTTGCGGCAGGTCAATCGCGATGTGCTGGCGACACGGGGGACGCTTCAGGTGGAAGCGGACAGCGGGCCGCGGACAGCGTCGCCGGCCACGCTGCACGTGCTGGTGCGGTCGCTCGACCATCTCCGTCGCGTTCTGGAACTTGGCGAGCGAAATCTTTCCGTCGACTTTGCCGACATCCGCCAGTATCGCGAGGCGGTGGAGGTGGCGCATGCCAACGGCGCAACGATCCAACTCGCCACGCCCCGGATCCAGAAGCCTGACGAGATGGGTATCTTCCGGCTCATGATCAAGGCGGAGCCGGACGGCGTACTTGTTCGGAATGTCGGCGGGCTGCGCTT
>JBIIMX010000476.1:0-3061 GCA_044337765.1 Pirellulales bacterium
CGGGCTGGTCGTGGCCTGCGGCGAGAATACGAGGCTCGTTGTCCGACGGCTCGTGCCGGAGGGGAAGCGGAGCATGTCGGCTGCCGAGTTTCTGCGGGGAAACGGCCTGTTTGGAGACGCTCGGTTCGCGTGACGCAGCAGACGTACGGCCGGCAGCAGGGGGGCGTGGGGGGGTGTCTCGTAGAAGCCGGCTGTCGCCGTGCTCGCACGCCCCTCAAGACCGTGCAATAGTTAAAGACAGACTTCCGGAAGCCCCGCGCTGGCACGGCCATGCACATCAAGCGAGCCCTCATCACCGCCGCCGGCCGGGAACAGCAGCGGCTGCCGCTGCAGCGTCTCGTGGATCGCGATGGCGTTCCGAAGACGGCGCTTGAAATCATCGTCGAAGAGGCCGTGGCAGCCGGGACCCACGAGGTGGGAATCGTTGTCCGGCCCGGTGACGAGGCGGCCTTTCGCGCGGCCGCCGGCAGCACGGCCTCGCGTCTCGAACTGATCCCCCAGCCGGAGCCGCTCGGCTACGGCAACGCCGTCAGCGTGGCCCGCGACTTCATCGACGGCGAGCCGTTCCTGCACTTCGTCGGCGACCACCTCTACGTGAGCGATACCGACCGCCGCTGCGGTCAGCAGCTCGTGGCGGTCGCCGAGGCGGAGCAGTGCAGCGTGTCGGCCGTGCAGCCGACCCGCGAGAGCATGCTCCCGTACTTTGGCACGATCGGCGGCCGTCGCGTGCCGCAGACGAAGAACCTCTACGATGTCGACACCGTTCTGGAGAAGCCGACGCCCACGCTGGCGGAGCAGGAACTGATCGTGCCGGGGCTTCGCGCCGGCCATTATCTCTGCTTCTTCGGCATGCACGTGCTGACGCCTCTCATCTTCGATCTGCTCGATGCGCTCGGCGACTCCGGCTGCCGTCAGGTCTCGCCTGCCCTGGCCGCGCTTGCCGGCCGCGAGCGTTATCTGGCCTACGAGGTCGCGGGCAGCCGTTACAACCTCGGCATCACCTACGGCCTGCTCGTCGCACAGCTCGCCCTCGGCCTCTCCGGGAAGGATCGCGCCGACATTCTCAGCCAGCTCGTCGACCTGCTGGCCCGCCAGCCCCACGCCCCATGAGCCGCCCCGTGGTTGCCAGCAGGATGGTTGCCAACAGCTCGATCGCCGGCCGCCTGGTCGCGATCATCGAGTCCGACGAGCCGGCACTGCGCGACCGCTCGCTGGAGAGCGTCTGCGATGCTGCGACGGCCGACGAACTGCTCGAAGAGGCGGCGTCTCTCGAGGCCTTCCGCCATGCGAGCACGAGTCTCTACCACAGCGTGCGGGCACTGTTTTTCCTGGCCGGCATCCATCGCTTTCACCTCCCCGACAGGCTCGCTGCTGCCGGCCGCGCTGCCGCCCTCATCCCGCATGCCGGCTACGAGCACCTGCTCCATCGGCGATTCGAGGAGGCGATCGCCGAGTTTCTGGCATGCCAGCGGAACCGCGGGCCGTCCGATGCGATCTCCAGTGCGCTCGCGCTTGCCTACCGAGAGCTTGGTCTGCAGACGCTCGCCAATCAGGTCCGCAAGAGCGTGCGGTCGCTGCGGGGCAACCAATGGATGTTTCGCGTGGGGCATCCGGCCGATCACGCCCTTCGCATCCGCCCCGAACTGCTGGCCCGCACTGAGAACGGGACGTTTCCTCTGCTCCGGGAAACGACGCCGGTGCGGATGGACCTCTCGCACTCCTGCTGGAGCGACGTCTTCTTCCTCGGCATGGATTATCCAGAGGCCGCCCGGGTGCTCAACGTGTCGATCGATCTGGGGGTGCACGGCCGGGATGCCGCTCCCAAGCCACCGGTCGAGGCCTACCTCCGGGTGATCGACAGCCCGGTGCTCCGGCTGACGAGCGTCGACCTCGCCACCACCGCCGAGATTTCGGACCTGGGTGAGGTGTTCGATTTCGCCCGCGATTACCTCGGGCTCCTGAAGGCGGCAGTGATCGCCGCGGGCATCGTGCCGCCCGGCATCGAGGGGTCGGGGGCGAGTCTGTCCGATCTGCTGGCTCGCGTCGTCGGGCCTGGGCACGGGCTCGAAATCGTCAGCAGCGTCAACAACATTCCCAAGGGATCGCGGCTGGCCGTCTCCACCAACCTGCTCGCCGCGCTCATCGCCGTCTGCATGAGGGCGACCCGCCAGGCCCAGTCGCTCACCGGACAGTTGTCCGAGCCCGAACGCCGGCTTGTGGCGGCGCGGGCGATCCTCGGGGAATGGCTCGGCGGCAGCGGCGGCGGCTGGCAGGACTCCGGCGGCGTCTGGCCGGCGGCAAAACTGATCCGTGGAGTGGTGGCGACGGAGGCCGACCCGGAATACGGGACGAGCCGCGGCCGTCTGCTGCCGACGCACGAACCGATCCGCATCGGCTCGACCCTGCAGGATTCGCTCGTGCTCGTGCACGGCGGCATGGCGCAGAACGTCGGGCCGATCCTGGAGATGGTGACGGAGAAATACCTGTTGCGTTCCTCCGCCGAGTGGCAGGCGAGGCAGGAAGCGGCGGGTGTGCTCGACGAGATCATCGCGGCCGTCGAGGAGGGTGACATGCGCCGCATCGGCGCCGCCACGGCCCGAAACTTCTTCGGCCCGATCCAGACGATCATTCCGGGTGCCAGCAATCTTTTCACGGAAACGATCATCGGCCGTGTGCGGGAGCGGTTTGGCGACGACTTCTGGGGCTTCTGGATGCTCGGTGGCATGTCAGGGGGCGGCATGGGTTTCATCGTGGCGCCGCACGTCAAGGCCGCCGCCCAGCAGGCGCTCGGCGAGATCATGGCCGCCACGAAGCGGGAGTTGCAGCACGCGCTGCCGTTCGCGATGGAGCCGGTCGTCTATGACTTCGCGGTAAACCAGCGTGGCACCTGGTGCGATCTGCTCACGCATACCGCCGCCCTGATGCCCGCCGGCTACTACGCGCTGACGGTGCCCGAACTCTTGAAGACCGACCGGCATGCGTTGCCGGCCTCGCGACGGGCCGAACTCGACGCCTTCGGGGCTGCCTGCCGCACGCAGCCCGAGCTGGCGGGCATGGTGGA
>JBIIMX010000071.1:0-11744 GCA_044337765.1 Pirellulales bacterium
AGAAGAATCCGACGCATGGCGGGGGCTCCTGCTGGGGGGAAATCGGCGGGGGGGCGTTGTTCGCCGGAGGGCACAGTGCCCTCCGGACACATCCGACGATTCGCTCATCGACGTCGCCGCGATGCCCGCATCAGCGGGGCATTTCTGGCCGTTGCACGAGACATAAGCCACATCCGCCGCGCGGACGGCATCCCGGGCATTCGCGTTTCAAGCCGTCGCGGGAGGACGAATTCAGCGGAAGCAACGGCGAAAATCTTCTTGACAACCCGCCACCATGTGCACTGCTTCCGGGCGTCGCTCCAGCCGTCCAAGGGGCGTTCGTGATGCCGGCGCTTGTCAGGCGAGCGGGTCCTCGGGCCAGGCGTGCTTCGGATAGCGGCGGCGAAGTTCCTTTCGCACCTCCGCATAGGTGTTTTTCCAGAAGCTCGCCAGATCGCTCGTGACCTGTTGCGGACGATGGTTGGGCCCGAGCAGGTGCAGCAGCACAGGCACGCGGCCGCCGGCGATCCGCGGCGTCTCCCGAACGCCGAAGAGTTCCTGGATGCGGGCCGCGAGCACCGGCGGCGACCCCGGCTCGTATGCGAGCTTGTACCGCTTGCCGGTGGGGAGTTCGAGGTGCGGCGGCGCGAGGCGGTCGATCTCGGCGAGCCGCTCGTATCCAAGCAGGACGTGCAGCCGGGAGAGCCAGTCTGCCGTGGCGATTTCGTCGAGCGAACGCAGGCCGTTGCAGATGTCAGGAAGCAGTGCCACCAGATCGGCGTCGGCCAGCGGTGGCAGACCCAGCTCAGGAACGGCCCCGGCTAGCCAGCGTGCCCGTGCGAGAAAACTGCCGGCGGCGGTCTCACTGCCGGGAAGCAGGCGGGCAAACTGCGGTACGGCCTCGGTGGCAAGCAGCGCTGCTGCGGCGGCGGTGTCGCGGATCGCGATCGGTGTCTCGTCGATGACGAGGTCGTTCCAGTATTTGCGCAGGCGAGCCTCGACCTGCCGCCGCGACGGGTGGTAGAGCAGTTCCTCGACCGTGCGCAGATTCGTGTCGGCCAGCGGGCCGCTGGCGAGCCAGGCCTGATCGACGGCCGAGGCCTGTCGGACACTCGCCTCGCCACCGCTATCGTTGATGTCCACTGCCAGGAAGAAAGCCTCGTGGCGCACGCGGGATCCGCCATCGAGGCGAACACCCCTACCACCCACCATCGTGCCGCGATCCTGGGCGCCCGGCCGCAGCCGCACGAGGCGGTCCGGAAAGGCTTCGAGCAACGCCTGCATGAGGGACGTCTCGGGGTCTTCCGACCTTGGGGCGAGGGGCGTGTCGACCAGCCGATAGAGCTGATCCGCTGCCCGCAGCACGTTGTGTGCTCCGCCTGGATGCACTTCCAGGTCGGTGCGGCTCGGCGGGATTCCCGCATGAAAACCCTGCAACGCCGCGACGCGGTCGACGACATCGGAACGGATCCGCACGGTGAGCCGGTCACGCGGCCCCGTGCGGCCGTGGGCGCCGGCACGAAAAGGATCCCGCTCCGAGAGCATCGCCGCGGCGACCGAAGTCTCACGGAGCACGCCATGCCGGGCGCCGGCCAGCAGCAGCCTCGCCAGCCGCGGATGCGCCGGCAGCTTGGCCAGTTCGATTCCGAGTGGCGTGACGCGGTCTTCGTCGGCCGCCTGGCCGGGTTCGATCGCACCGAGCTGGTGCAGGAGCCGCCGCGCGTTGGCGAGGCTGTCGGCCGGGGGCTGATCGAGCCAGGGAAAGTCGCGGTGTTCACCGACGGTGAGCAGGTGGAGGAGCGGCGCAGCGAGGTCGCCGCGAAGCGCCTCGGGCGTGTCGGCCCGTGGACGGTGGTGGTGCGAGGATTCATCCCAGAGCCGCCAGCAGATGCCTGGTCCGGTCCGGCCCGCCCGCCCGGCCCGCTGATCGGCGGAGGCCTGCGAGATCGGGATCAACTCGAGCCGCGGGAGTCCTGTTTCAGGTGCTACGCGAAGCTGTCGGGCGAGTCCGGAGTCGATGACCGCCGTGATCCCGGGAATCGTGAGGGATGTTTCGGCGACGTTGGTGGCGAGGATGATCTTGCGACGGCCGATGTCGGCAAGGACGCCGTCCTGCGCCTCTGGCGGCATGTCGCCGAAGAGCGTCAGCACCGTGTGTCCCTGTCGCTCGGCGGCGGCGGAAAGTTCACGCTCGCACCGCATGATCTCGCCCACTCCCGGCAGAAAGACGAGCACGTGGCCGGGCGTCGCACGGAGGGCCTCGGGCACGGTCGAGGTGACGAGTTCGATGAGGTCACGCTGTTCGCCGCGGCGGGAGAATCGCAGGTCAACCGGGTAGATCCGTCCCTCGGCCGATATGATCGGGCAAGTGCCGCCGAGGCCTGCCGCCTGATCGGTCGAGCCCAGCAGTCGGGCCACCGGCTCCGCCGCGAGCGTCGCGCTCATGACGATGATGCGGAGGTCGGGCCGGAGTGTCTGCCGCACGCGGACGAGCAGGCCGAGCACGAGATCCATTTCGACCGTGCGTTCGTGGAATTCATCGAGCACGACCGCGGAGATGTCGTCGAGGCCGATGTCGCCAAGCAGCCGACGGAGCATGATGCCGGTCGTCTCGACAATGAGCCTGGTGTCGCGGCTGATGCGGCTGTCGAACCGCACCTGGTAGCCAACCTCGCCACCGAGCGGCACGTTGCGGAGCCTCGCGATCTGATGGGCGACGGATCGGGCCGCCAGCCGACGTGGCTGCAGCAGTACGAGCCGCGCCGACGGCGGCAGGTCGTCGAGGATGGCGGCCGGGACGAGCATCGTCTTGCCGGAGCCGGGCGGCGCGGTAACGACCACGGCGCCGGTCCGCGAAGCTGCCACGACGTCGTCGAGCAGAGCGGCAACGGGCAGGTCGACGGGAAGGTGTGTACGGTTGGTGGATGCCATGGGTGCGTGTGCCGGAGAGTTTACCCGCACGAGGCCGCGGCCCACGGGATGCCGTCGGAAACTGCCGTCGTCCGAACGCGATCGCTGGTCGTAGAATGTGGTGGTGACGGCCCAGACGCTTCGGAATGGAAAGGGATTTCTCATGCGGACGATGCCTCTTTGCGGGCTGTTCCTCAGCCTGTTTGCCAGCCTGTTCCTCAGCCTGTTCCAAGACGGCATCGCGTCGGCCGATGATTGGTCGCAGTTTCGGGGCGGCACGGCCCAGGGGCTGGCCCCGGCTGCCAGGGTGCCGGCGGCGTGGAGCCAGGCCGATCACCTCGCCTGGCGGACGGCTATTCCCGGCGCGGGTTGGTCGCAGCCGATCGTCTCCGGCGGACGGATTTTCCTCACCACGGCCGTTGGCCCCAAGGCCGACAAGCCCAGCGGCATGGGGGGCGTGATGTCGTTCTCCACATGGGGCATGGCGTCGGCGCCCAAGGATCCGCTGCAGTGGCGGGTGCTGTGTCTCGATCCGGCCGACGGAAAGATTCTCTGGTCGAAGACGGTCGTCGAGGCGGTGCCGAAATTTGGCAAGCATGCGTCCAACACGTATGCGACCGAAACCCCCTGCGCCTCCGACGACAGCATCTTCGCCTTCTTCGGCTCCAGCGGCACGCTCGTGGCCCTCGATCGCGAAGGCAATGAACGCTGGCGTCGCTCCCTCGGCCCGCAGCCGATCACGAACCAATTCGGCACCGGCTCATCGCCCGTGCTGCATCGCGATCCGCTCGGAACGGGCGGCGGTGATCGTCTGCTCGTGCAGCTCTACAACGACGACTCGGCCCGACTGCACTGTATCGATCCGAAGACAGGCGTTGATCTCTGGACGGCGGACCGGGACAAGGGCACTGCCTGGAGCACACCCGTCATCTGGAACAACAACGGTACCGTGGAGGTGGTGACGGCAGGGCAGGCCTCGGTCATCGCCTACGGCCTGGCCGACGGCAAGGAGCGCTGGCGGCTCGGCGGACTCGATACCTCGTTTGCCTGTTCCGTCGTGGCGGATGCCGATGGAGTCTACTTCGGCACCTCGAGCCCCGGCAGCAAGGCGCCCGCGTATGCGATCGCACGCGGCCACGTGGGCGACCTCACGCTCCCCAAGGGACAGACCACGACGGCCGCCGTGCTCTGGTCGAAAAACAAGAGCGGGGCGGGAATGCCATCGCCCGTCGTCGTCGGGGACCTCCTCTATTTCTTCGGCGACAAGGCCGTCTGCTACGACAAGCGGACCGGCGCGGAGAAATACCGCAAACGGATGCCGGGCGGCACCGCCGCCGTTGGCTGCCCGCTCGTCATCGGCAACCGCATCTACGTGGTCAACGAGCGCGGGCGGACGATCGTGCTGGAGGCTGGGCCGACGTTCAACGTGCTCGGTGAATTCCCGCTGGGCGGCGATGACGAGGTCTTCTGGGCCACCCCCGCCGTGGCCGGAGACGCGCTTTTGATCCGCTCCTCCGACGCCGTCTATTGCGTTCGGTGAGAGCCCGCGGTATCGCCGACGTGCCCGATGAGGGCGTTGCCCAACTGGTGGAGTGGCTGCTCGACGGGCCGCCCCGCTGAGACGGGATTCGATGCCGCAGTTCAGCCCGCGGCGACGAGTTGGGGGCTTTCGCTCCCCGCCGGCAGGAGCGCTCCCTGCAGCCGGATCGGCTCGCCGATCGATTTGAGCAGCAGATCGCCGTTGCCGAGCAACAGTTCGGCTCCGGGGGTCTCGATGACCCGCGCCTCGGCTGCGCTCGACACCCGCAGGCCGACGCAGGTGGGCAGGTTGGCCTTGATGGTGCCACCGAGGATTTCGCGTCGGGGCGTCTGCGTCGCGAGCATGAGGTGGATGCCCGCCGCCCGCGCCTTCGCACCCAGGCGGGCGATGCCGGCCTCGATCTCCTTCCGCTGGTCGCTGTGCCCCACGAGGTCGGCGTATTCGTCGCAGATGCAGACGATCCGCGGCACGCAGTGGTGCTCCTTCTGGATCAGTCCGCGAAGATCGTCGACCTCGAGTTCGGCCATCCGCTGGTAGCGGGCCTCCATCTCCCCGATCAGGCCGTTGAGTACCTCGGTGACTGGCGACTCGTCGGGAAAGACGATTGGCTCGCGCAGGAAGGGGGAATTCCTCCAAGACGTGAAGGCATTTCGCTTGGGGTCGATCAGCACGAGCTGGAGCGTGTCGGGGGTGTTGGTCTCCACGAGGCTGGCGATCGCCGCCCGCAGCCAGATGCTTTTGCCGCTGCCGGCCGTGCCGACCACGAGCACATGGCAGTTTTCCGGCTTGGCCAGGTCGATGAAGACGGGAGTGCCCTCGATGTCGACGCCGACCAACACCTTGGAATTGCCGTGGAGTGGATCGGTCTTGGGAAGCAAGCCGCGCAGCTCGTCGAACCGCACGGCATGCCGGTCGGGCCGCTCGATGTCGATCGCGATCCGGCCGCCGAACCGCTCGATGATGGGAACGCTCCGCAGGTTCATCCCCATCGCTATCTCGTCGACGAGACCCGTGAAGGTCGACACCTTCGCGTTGGACGAGGGCTTCACCAAGAAACGGATGACCGTCGGGCCGAGCAGCGGTGGGCCGTCGATCGTGGCGGCCACGCCGTAATTGTCGAGTACCCGCATCAGGTCGGCCTGCATTCTGCGGTGCCGCTCGGTCGGCTGCTTCCAGTTGTCGGCTGGTGGCGCGGGGGTAACGGCGGCCGTCTTGTCGACGCCGGCCATGTGCCCCACGGCAGTCTTGAGTTTTGTGGTCGCCGCCTCCAACTCGTTGGCGGAGAGAAGCCGTTCCTCGCGGTCAGGGGAGAACGACACCACCCGGATGTCCTCGCCGCCCGTCGTTTTCCTCGACAGCAGGAGCTTGTAGAGCGCCGCAAGCGTCAGGTCAGCCTCCGAGGTGGGGCCCCCGGTTTTCAGGACCACCACGCACCAGTATGCCGCCCCGGGAATTCTCAGGACGGCGTCCGCCGGTCCCTGCACCACGACACTGTCGGCCCAGCCCGGCTCCTCGATTTCGAATTCGAGGAGCCGCTCGCAATCGACGAGGTCCTGTGCCGCCCGGAGCGAGCCATGCTTCCGGTAGACGGCCAGGAGCACGCCGGCCAGCCATTCACAGAGGTTTTCGACCGCCACCCAGAATGTCGCCACGTCCTTTGGACAGTGCGTGAGCGTGGCGCGGTCCCGTTCGAGCCTGGCCGCCACGACTTCCATGTAGGCGGCATCGACGAGCGCCGCCTTCCATGAGGTTGGACTGGCATCCACGTCTTCCAGAATCACCGGCAGAAACACAGGCGAGCCGGGACTGAAGAACTGGGCGATGAGCGTGTGGAACAGGGCGGCCAGTTCCGCGATGCTGCCGGCGCGGTCGCCATTGCCGGTATGGGTGTCGGGTTCGACGAGCAGCCTCTGTCGCACGTCGTCGACCGATAGCTTGACCGGCATGGCAGTCTCCTCTCAGGATGCGGTGGCAATCCGCTCGTAAACGAGCGTGGTCGGGGTGCCCAGGGTGCCGAAGGCTGTCGTGTCGGCAGCCAGAACGGTGCGTAGGTCCGACTCGCTACAGCCGACCGCCACGGCGAGTCCCTCGATCCTCATGACGTGCCGGCGCTGGAGCGTTTCGAGAACGGCGTCGCGGAGCTGCCGGTGGACGACGCCTTGGCCCGCGGCTGCCTCCGCCGGTCCAAACTCGATTTCGGCGAGCAGCTGTTCGACGCTCTCCTCGAGCCACTGCTCGCGGATCCACCGTTCGACCGCCTCCGGCTGGACAAGCTCGCCGCGGGCGGTCAGGTCTCCGGCCCGGGCGTCGGAGAGGATCGATTGGATCGCCGCGATCGCCGCGGTTGCCTCCGGCGTGGGTGCGAGCATCCGCAGCCGCGGCAGGCCCGTCTCCGTCCGCGCGCCCGTCGCCGCCAGGCGTTGCCAGTATTCCCAGGCCTTCTTGGAGGTGTGCGGGATGGGCCGGCGGGAGTCACGCACGACGATCCGCTCCTCCTGGTCCGCCGGTGACATCTCGGTGATCCGCTTGAGCCGCTTCGTCAGGGCGTTTCCCTCGTCGTTGCAGATGCTGATGCTCAGGGTCCGGCGCGGCAGCGAGATCACAAGGTCCACGTCGGTTCGATCGGTCGGTGCGGTCACGGCAAACCGCTTCCGGGCGGCGAGCACGAGCGACAGGCCGTGGAGAAAATCTGTGTCGTGTGCAGAGCGATCACCACCCTCCTCGGCCGCGGGGCGTTCACGTCGCTGCTCGAAGAGATTGGTAAAAAAGTCGCTGAGTTCCTGCGTACCGGTGAATCCTCCAGGGAGCGACTCGCGGCTGATGGTGCAGAGCCGTCGCGGGGTGCGGTCGCCCTCTGCCAGGAACCGCTGAAGGCGGTCTTTTCCCACGGGCCACAGCGGGTCCTCGAGCCGATGCGGATCGTCCTTGAGCGTCGGCGACGCATCGAGGCGGGCCCGGATGAGGTCCCGGGCCTGCTCTTCGGTCAGCGAGCCGAGCACCTTTTCGTGCTGGGCGAGCCGATGGAAGTCGCCCGGAGGAATCGCCGTCTTGATCTGGGGCAGCGCTGCCGTCTGGACGCATGAGATCAACAGGATGCCGGTGCCATGGTCATAGAGATCGGCGGCCAGCCTTCCGAAGGCGATGAAGGCGGATGGATCGCCGGGCACGATCTGGAGCGCCTCGAGCTGGTCGAAGCAGATCACCAGCGGACAGGTGTCGGTGACGAGGGTGACCAGTTGTCGCACCACGGACGAGGCGACCTGCTCCGGTTCGGCCGATTCTTTGCCCGCCGCCGGCGCGTCGAAGCCCAGTTGCTCGCGGACGTCGTCGGGAAGTGTGCCGGATCTCAGCCAGTGGATGATTTCCTGGCGATGCCGCCGCAACAGGATGAGTTTGCAGGCCCGGGCGAGCTGGTAGTCGAGGCCAAGCCGCAGGCACATGTCGTCGAAGGCCTCCCGTCGTTCGCCCCATTGGTTGGGATCGCTCCGAAGTGCCTCGAGCTGTTGGTGGTCGGTCGCGGGATCGCGAGGGGCTCCGGTTTCCCTGGCCAGCGACTCGAGGAGCAGCGATTCGAGGAACATGACACCAGCCTCGTCCCTGCGAACCAAGTCACGCACGAGGCACGATCGCAGATGCCTGCGGATCGTGTTCGGGTTGGTGGCAAGCCGGACGTAGGAGAAAAGCGTGGGAGACTCATCACCCGCGGCTGCCGCCCGGAGCCGTGCCAGGAGATGGGTCTTGCCGCTGCCCGCGGAACCATGAATCAGGATGGAACGCCGCTTGTGATGCCGTCGCACCTCGTCCAGCAGTGCCCGGCAGAGGTCCGACACATCCTTGTGGATGGAGGGCACATCGACGAACGGCCGCGACCATGCATCCGGCACGATCCCGTTGTCGAACGGATTTCCGGCGGGAGGTTCGAGCATCGCTGGGGCCACTCGGTGGAGGTGAACGCGTTCACGGACGCTGCCAAGGGATGCTAGCGCGGCATCGTTGCCCAAACAAAAGTGCCTGAAAACAGTCGAATTCGAACGCACATTCCGACGTGGACGGTTGCGGGAGGCGATGGAAGAGCCTTCCAAGGCGGCGATTCCGCGACGACGCCGCGCAGGTGGGTGCGGATTGAAGTAGGCTGTGGGGTCCCCCCTGCACACCCTCTCCCGCCAGTTCCTCTCCCCCCTAGGCTTCCACCTCATGCCGGATTCCAAGTCCGATCGGTCTGCCGCTCCCGCCCTGCCCGAAGACTCCCGCCCAGGGCACGTTCCGTTCGCCTCGCTGGGCCTTTCCCCGGAACTCCTCAAGGCCGTGGCGCAGCTCGGCTTCGAGGAGACCTCCCCGATCCAGTCGGCCGCCATTCCGCTGATCATGTCGGGCAAGGACGTCGTCGGCCAATCTGAGACAGGCTCGGGCAAGACTGCGGCCTTTTGCATTCCCGCGATTGAGAAGATCGACCCTGCCATCAAGGCCGCGCAGGTGCTGATCCTCACCCCCACCCGGGAACTGGCCACCCAGGTGGCCGACGAGGTGCACAAACTCGCCGCCTTCCGCCGCGGCGTGAATTCCGTGGCGATTTACGGCGGTGCCTCCTATGAGCGTCAGTTCGCCGAGCTCAAACGAGGGGCCCACGTCGTCGTAGGCACTCCCGGCCGGCTCACCGACCACATGAATCGCGGCACCCTCGACCTGTCGAAGATCCGCATGCTGATTCTCGACGAGGCCGACAGGATGCTCGACATGGGCTTCCGCGAGGACATCGAGAAGATTCTCGCCGCCGCGCCGGAGGGCCGGCAGACGATCTTTTTCTCGGCGACGATCTCGCCGCAGATCCAGTCGCTCGTTCGCGGCCACTCGAAGGACGCCGCCACGATCAAGATCGCGCAGAAGTCGGTCAGCGGCCCGCCGCTGGTGGATCAGGTCTACCACGAGGTGCGGCACCACGCGAAGCTCGACGCCCTTGTCCGCGTCATCGACTTCCACGACGTGAAAAGCGGTGTCATCTTCTGCAACACCCAGCGGATGGTCGATGAACTCGCCGATGCGCTCATCGGCCGCGGCTATTCGGCCGAGCGTATTCACGGCGGCATGGCACAGGCTCAGCGCACCCGCGTGATGCAGAACTTCAAGCGGGCGGCCTTCGCCTTCCTGATCGCCACCGACGTGGCAGCACGCGGCATCGACGTCAACGATCTGGAACTCGTGGTGAACTACGATCTGCCCTACGACGCCGAGGATTATGTGCACCGCATCGGCCGCACGGGCCGTGCCGGAAAAAAGGGGAAGGCGGTCACGCTCGTATCGGGGGCGGCGATCTACAAGCTGCAATCGATCGAGCGGTTCCTGCGGACGAAAATCCGTCGCGAGCACGTCCCGTCGCTGGCCGCGGTCGAGGACCGGCGGTCCGACGCGCTCTTCGACCGGATCACGTTGGCCCTCGAGGCGGGCGGGTTTGCCCGTCGTGCCCCCCTCGTGGAGCGGCTTTTGGAACAGGGGCACACCCCGACCGACGTGGCCGCGGCGATCCTCCAACACTTTGCGCCCGCGAGCGAGGAGGCGGTCGAGGTCGAGCCGGTGCATCGGCCCGAGCAGCGGCGTTCGCAGGACCGGCCGGAGGGACGCCAGCGACACGATCGGACGGAGCGGCGTTCCGGTGGCGGTGGCTACGGTCCGAAGAAGCGGACCTTCGCCCCCGTGAATGGGCCGCGATTCGGCAAGCCCCACGGCGGTGGCAAGAAAAAGGGCAAGCCATCGGGTGGCAAGCCGGGCAAGTGACTGCTGAACCGGTTCCCCCGCGTGTTGTGTCGGTGACGAACACGCCGGACCCTGGTCCCGATGGTCACGCAACGCCATGCGACGGGAAGTCGGAATAGCCGGCTGCGCCGGTGGGGGAATACCAGCTTGTCATCGCGGCGGGGTTGGCCAGCGGCCAGCCGTTGGCAAACCGTTCCACGAGATCGGGATTGCTGATGTACGGACGGCCGAAGGCGATCAGATCCGCCAGTCCAGCCCCAACCGCCTCTTCGGCTGAGGCCTGCGTGTAGCCGCAGTTGCCGATGAGGGGGCCGCGGAACACGCGGCGGAATTCCGCGAGTGTCATCGGTTCGCCAAGCCGGTGGAACCCGAACCCCAGACCGTCCATGACGTGGAGGTAGGCCAGGCCAAAGGCGTCGAGCTGCTCCGCCACGAACGTGAACTGCTCCCGGAAATCGGGCGACCCCATGTCGTTGAAGCCGCCGTTGGGGGCGAGACGGACGCCCACGCGGCCGGCGGGCCACGCCGCCGACACGGCCTCGACCACCTCCGCCAGAAACTGGAAGCGATTCGCGACGCTGCCGCCGTAGCGGTCGCTGCGGCGATTGGTCTTCGACTGCAAAAACTGATCGATCAGGTAGCCGTTGGCAGCGTGAATCTCCACGCCGTCGAAGCCGGCGACTCGGGCTCGGGCTGCCGCATGGGCGTAGTCGGCGACGATGCCCGGTATCTCGGGAGTGTCGAGCGGACGCGGCACCTCGTAGGCCTGTCTCCCGGTCGGCGTGTGGATGCCGTCTCCGGTGATCGGGATGGCCGAGGCCGAGACGGGCAGGTTGCCGCCGTGGAAGCTCGAATGTGCCACAACTGAAGGAAGATGCGGCCGCCGCGGGCGTGGACGGCGTCGGTGATGAGCCGCCATCCCTCCGTCATCGCGTCGGTGTAGATGCCGGGCGACTCGAGCCAGCCGTTGGCCTGTTCGGAGATCGTGGTGGCCTCGGAGACGATCAGTCCGGCCGAACTCCGCTGGGCGTAGTATTCGGCCATCGTCGCGTTCGGAATGCGGGTGGCTCCGGCCCGCGAGCGGGTGAGCGGCGCCATCACGACACGGTTGGGCAACGCGAGGTCGCGGAGCTGGAACGGCTGGAGGAGCGGTGAGAGATGCATGGTCGAGTCCTCTTCGCAGACGTTCAGTCAGACACGCGGACCGCAGGGGAGCGTCCTGGCGATACTGTACCAGCGAAGGCGGACAACGCCCGGAACGGCCTGCCTGCCGGACCATGTCCGGCCAGTCCGAACCTGACGCGTGCACGTCGTGGACGTGCACACGCGGTTCGCGCCGGCACTGATGCACTCTTCCAGGGCGTGCAGTTACAGGGCCCGACGGTGTTTTTTACGCGGACGGAAGGCGGGCGTTGCCGGTGCGACGGCAGTTGCCGTGCCTCCGCCGTTGCTCTCCCCCTGCGGCCCATCACCGCGGGGTCGCCGTGCGGCGTGGGTCCCATGTTGTTGCTGCTGTTGTCCGCCGGAAGAGCGACGGCCGTCGCTCTTGCCGTTTCTGCCGCCCCTG
>JBIIMX010000477.1:0-3040 GCA_044337765.1 Pirellulales bacterium
TCACGTCACGGGCGGGCACGGCACCTCTACGTTGGCGTTCCAACTGCGGGATGCGGAAGGCGATGACGTCTGGCGATGGCAGCCGGCCGATCCGCTCACGCACCCTGACCGGCTCACGCCGGCGCAGCTAGCGTTCCAGGCGGTGACCATCGAGGTGCCGCAGGCCGGGCGGTACGACATGGTGCTCCTGGCCGACGGCAGCGACATCGCCAGCCAGCCGCTACTGATCGGGATGGCGGAAGTGTTTCGGGGCGACTTGGCGTGAGCCAGCGGCCAATAAAAAACCCCGGCGATGCGAGGGGACGCACGCCGGGGCAAATCGCACCGGCGTATGTGGCCGTCGATGCGAACCACCTCTCTACGGGAGCCGTGGTGTGATGGTTCGGCGGGGCTGTGGGACAAGGCAACCGGCGGTTATTTCGCCGCCTCATTTACGGGCGATTCGGCGCGCCCCGTTTGCTCCCCGATTGTTTGCATTCGGGCTGCACGTTGGGCACTATGCGCACGTTATGCGCGTGTGTAGAATTTGGCCCGTCGAACTGCGTTCCGTGCTGGGAAATACGAGTTTTTCGCGCGGGTCTGACGTTGTTCGGGCAGCTAGCTCAGTTGGTTAGAGCGCTACGTTCACACCGTAGAGGTCACAGGTTCGAATCCTGTGCTGCCCACTAGACCAGTTTCAAGAACTGGCGTGATCCCCGAGGAACCCGTGGTAACCCGAGTGGTGGCCGCGGGTTCTGTCGTTTTATGCGACTCCGTGCTGCCGGATGCGGACGCCTGCGGAGTCGCATTTCGCGTCGCAATGGATGCGCATTTCGCGTCGCACTCCGGCGGGCTCCCCTAAGCCACGGCCGCTCGTTCAGGCCGCGCAGAACGTCGTGCCCGTGGCTGTGACCACAGGCGACAAGATTGAAGGGTTACGCCAGTGGGCTTCCGGTCGGTGCCTATCGGCAGACCGGGCTGGTGTGTATTCGCGGCCGGAAGGCGTGCGTGGCGGTCGGGTGCGGAGAGTCGTGCGGCAGCCGGGGGTGAATTGAGCGGCGTGTCGTGCGGGCACCAAACGACACCGGGCCGGGCACCTTGCGATGCCCAGCCCGGTTGTGAACGTGACTGTGCATCTCTGACCGTGTGAATCTCTGCGCGTGTCAGGCCGCTTTCAGCCGACGACGCTCAAGCAGCCCCAGCGAACCCAAGACGAGGGCTAGAACGCTTCCAAGGCTATTCGGGTCGATCTCGGGGACGGATGAGGGGCTGCTGACCGGACTTGCGAGACGAAAACCGAAGCCGAATTCCTCGGACGACGGGACGTAATCGAAGCCGGCGGCGGACGACAAGGCGAACGCGCTGAAGCTGCTCCAGTAGCCGCCACGCATCTGACGAAACGAGCCGGAAGATGCGAGCCCATCGAGGTCGTTCCACTCCCAGATGTTCCCGCTCATGTCAAACGTGCCGTAAGCACTCGACCCACCATTGGTGCCGACCGTCGTCACGTTGCCGTTTTGGCCGTTCCAGTCAGCTCCATCGCTGAAGTTCGCGAAGTTGCCCGTACTGCCGGCCGAGCCGTCGCCGGTTTCACCAGCATTCACCGCCGTGGGGGCCGTGTCGCTCCGCGTAGCGTAGTCCCAGTAACCTGCGCTCGTGCTTCCGCCCTTGTAATAGGCCGCCTTGTACCACTGGTTTTCCGTCGGGAGGTAGAAAGTCGCGCCGCTGTTTACCCCTGGGGCATTGCCGCTTATAGCGCCATTGAGCGTGTAGGCGCCGCTGTTGATCGCCGTGGAGCCGCTGGTGCTCGTCAGGTAGGTCCCGCCCCCCGCCTGGAGCCAGTTCGACACCCGTGCTGCGTCGAACCAAGTCACGAAGTTCACCGGCTTGTTGCCCATATTGGGTCTTACCGCATAGCGGCTGCCGTCCGCCGAACCGGTGTTCGTGATACCGCCCCGGTCGTCGCCGCCCATGTTCCCGCTATAGATCGAATCGGGGTTTAGGCCTTGAGGATCCACGGCATTGAGGAAGTTCGTGTACTGCTGGTTCGTGAATTCGTACTTCATGATCTGGAATGAGTCGGACACGGCACCGCGGTTCGTGGTGTCAGCCGTATTCCCCGGATCACCAACCGTCACCCACTGAATCGCTTCACCGCTGGCGATAGCACCAAACGGCAGGCAGGCGAGTGCAGCCAGCCCAAGGAAAAGCGTCTTGACCGAGGGGCGAATCATGGAAGTGGCTTTCGTAACGCTGTAGTAACACGGATTGCTGGGGTGCCCGCTAAAGTGTCTTACCGGGCCCCAACCGTGTCAAATAAATGGTCCCGCGCCATTGAAATGCCCTTGAATCACGGCTTCGGGAGGGGTTTCCCCCGCCACTGCCAGCCGTTGATGAAGAGGCTAAATTCCCCGCTCACCGGCACTTTTCGCCCCCGATGAGCCGCGTTCGGTGACAGACGGCTCCATGCCGCGCCTCAGGAGCCGGGGGCCGGTATCCCAAGGCACTGTGTGGCCGGATCGTGTTGTAGTGCTGCCTCCACCGCTCGATGAGCACCTTGGCCTCGAGCAGCGTGTCGAAGGCCTCCCGTTCCAGTAGCTCGTCTCGGAGCAAGACGAAAGAAGCTCTCCACGTAGCCGTTCTCCCACGGTGAACCCGGCTCGATGAACAACGTCCTCACGCCAACACGTCCCAGCCACTCCCGGACGCACTTGGCAGTGAACTCTCACGAGAGTCGCTGCGAATGTGTTCCGGCACACCCCGGTGGACGAACAGGTCGCTCAGCCGTTCGAGAACATCCTCGCTCGTGAGCCTCTTGGCGACATCGATCGCCAGACACTCCCGAGTGAACTCATCCATGACTACTAGCCGTCAGCATCCGTATCGGGCGGCCATCGGACGTTCGATCTGCCACGAAGTCGTAGCTCCAGACATGCTTGCGATGCTTCGGCCGCAGACGGATGCACGACCCGTCATTGAACCACAGCCGCCTTCTCTTGGGCTGCTTTTTAGGCACCTTTAGCCCCTCATCACGCCAGATGCGTTCCACTCGCTTGTGGTT
>JBIIMX010000072.1:0-11725 GCA_044337765.1 Pirellulales bacterium
CGCTCGGAGATTCCGACTTGCTACCCCGAGCGGCATGGCACGCACAACAAGTCGGACATCCTCCTCGTCTCCTCCAGCTTCGCCGATCCCGGCTCGCCCTCTCTTCGCTGCAGACCACGGGCAACGCTGTTCGTGCGTCAGGCCAGATCGCGGTCCTGGAAGAGAACCAGCGCCACGAGCAGGGCGACCGCGGAATAGAGGCCCGCATAGAGCGCGGCCCATCCCAGATAGCTCCACGGCACCGGCACGCCACCCACGACAGCCGCCTCGATCGTGAAGTGCTCGAGCACCGGTAGGATCGTGGCGAACAACTGCCCGACAAACCTCACGATGGCGATCTTCCCCACGCTCGACTGCACGATCAGCGGCACGAGATGGCCGAGTGCATAGACGGTAAAGCAGATGATCAGATTGGGCACGATCCCAAGTCGGGTGGAGACCGCGAGGCTTACCGCCGCAAGCAGAATCGTTTCCAGCAGGGAGAGCACCAGACCCGGCACCACGGTAATCATCTCATCGGCGCAGTCCCGCCAGATCGGATCGAGCTTGGAGCCCTCCCGGGCATCGTAGACGACCTTGAGACTCGTCGTGCTGAGCAGAACCGCGCCGAGAATCATGAATACGAGCAATGCCACCAGCACGAGTCCGGCAAACTTGCCGAGAATGAACTGCGGCCGCGTGAGCGGCTTGGAAAGCACCGTCAGCGAGGTGCGGCCCTCGATCTCCTCGGCGACCGAAACGCTCGCCGTCCAGACGACGACCAGCAGCGCCAGCACCTTGATCAGCGTCAGGCCGCTGTCCTTGAGCATCTTCACGTCTTCGCCGAACGTGTTGTAGGGAATCACGATGAAGGCGAGCAAAAGGACGATTCCCACGATCAACGACACGGCGAAGATCGGCTGCCCGATCGCCTCTTTCGTCGTCGCAGAGGCGACCGCGGCGATGCGGCGCGGCACGAGGCGGAAAACACCATAGGCGAGGGAGAGCGTCAGCAGTGTGACTGCCGTCCAGGGCAGGATCGCTGCCTGGGGAAACTCCGGGACCAGCTTCCAGCGAGCGGTCAGTCGCACCGGCTTGTCGGAAGCGTTCGTCGCCTCCAGCTTCGCACGCGCCCCGAGAAAGGGGTTGGTGCTGCCCTCGATGCGGTTCCAAGACCATGCGTTGCCGTTGGTCGCGTCGAGTTCCACGTCGGGCACCTTCGTGAGCGCAAAGCCCTCGATCGGCTGCTGCGTGCGGACCAGCAGTGGCGCATCACTTTCGATTGTGAGCGAGGCGAGTTCCTGCGGCCGCAGGTCGAGAGGAATCTCCTGAAGCGTTGCGTTGGCCGGCACGGTCGTGCTGACCACCACCTGATCAGCCGATGCCAACCTGACGAGCGATCGCCAGATCTGACCCATCGGCACCAGCGGTGCACCCACGATCGCCACACCTGCGAGTGTCAGCAGCAGCCACGCCATCGGCCCGGCAAAACCATCCCGGAGGCTCGCACGCGCCTCCGCGGCCGATCGCGGCGATACAGCCCGCAGGACGGCCCAGACCACTGCCAGCACGGCGAGCGTGATCAGGGCACCGACGCCGAGCAGCCAGATCGGGGGAACGGCAACCAGCCAGCGATTGGCGAAGAGTGGGATCATGGCAGTGTGCGAGGAAATGTGGGGGTCGGTGTGCTGGGGGCCGGTTCACCGCCCCGCCCGAAATTCACCGAGCCGCATTATGCCCGGGCTGATGCGGGAGTGGAAGACTCGGCTCCGGCAGGGCCGGCCAGCACCGTGACCCCGGGGCCGTCCAGGGGCCACCGGGAAAGAACACGCTGCAGATCGTCGGCCGTCAGCCCCTCGACGATCCGCAGGTTGTCGGCCACCGAACGATAGACGCCGCCGTGGGCCCACTCGAGTCCGACGTGAAACAGCCGCCGCCTGGGACGTTCGCCCTCCAGCACCACCCGGCCGGCCAACTTGTTGCGTGCCTGGGAAAACTCCCGGTGGCCGATCCCCTTCGCGGCCGCCTCGCGGTAGACGTCGAGAATGCGATCGAGCAGGGGGGCGACATCGGTCGCATCGCAGGAGAGCTGGGTGATCATCAGGCCGGCGTCGAGAAAATCGTGGTGGTGGCAGGACGCATGTTCGGCAGCGCCGGAATCGACCATCGCCCAGTAGAGACGGCTGCCCGAATCGTCGCCGAGAGCCACGGCCAGCAGCTTGGCGGCGAAGCGGTCGTCATCGTCACCGGCCGGACCGGCCGACATTCGTACTGCGTATTCGAGGGTGGCCGTGGGGCGGACGATGTGTTCCGACCGATCGTGGCCCGGTCCAGCCACCGGCACGCGTCGGTCGGGGGTCGGGCAGGGCTCCCATGATCCGCAGAGACGCTTCGCCGACTCCACGAGCGCCGGAAAATCGACCGCCCCGGTCGCCGCCAGCACGATGTTTCCCGGACTGTAGCGGCGGCCGTGGTATTCCCGCATCGCTTCGACGGGCAGTGCTTGGATCGATTCCACGGTGCCGAGCACGCTGCGGGCCAGGGGATGCCGGCCGAAGAACACGGCCCGACAGCGATCGTCGGCACCGAACGGCGGCTGGTCGTCATACATCCGGATCTCTTCCAGGATGACGAGCTTCTCCGTGGAGAAATCCTCCTCCCGAAGGGCCGGCCGCATCATGCGGGCCAGCAGATCCACCGCCTCGTGCTGTTGCGACGGCAGCACGGCTGCGTGGTAGACGGTGTCTTCCTCGCTCGTGAACGCGTTGGCGCTCGCGCCCATCCAGTCGAATCGCCGGTTGATCTCGTCGGCCGACAAATCGACCGTGCCCTTGAAGACCATGTGTTCAAGAAAGTGGCTCGCTCCCCAGAGGTCGTCGCTCTCGTCACGGGCGCCGGTGCGAACGAAGAAACCGATGCTCGTGGAAAGCGCGCCGTCGGTCACCTCGGCGATGATTTCGAGGCCGTTATCGAGGCGTTCACGGAGAAACCGCATCGCGCACCTCCAGGGGGTCCCGGCCGAGCGAGACGACCGACAGGTCGCGGACAGGATGTTTCTCGAGCCATTCCTCGATCGAACGCACGCTGAGGCGGTCGTAGCGGTCCAGTTCTTCCGCCAGCGTGCGCACCTTGCCGAGGTGGTACCACTGCCGCGCGATCGCGCCGGCGCGGGCGGCGCTCGATTCCTGCTGCATCACGAGCGCACTCTTGGCACGCGCCTTCACGCGTTCTAGTTCCGCCTCCTGAATCGTCCCGGGCAGGCGGTGAATTTCGGCGAGCATCACATCGAGCGTCTCCTGTGCCCGCGACGCAGTCGTGCCGGAATAGCACATCGCCATCGCGAAGTCTCGGTGGGTCTGGTAACCGGCGGAAACGCTGTAACAGAGTCCGCGCCGCTCGCGCACCTCGGAAAACAGCCGCGAACTCGAGCCGCCACCCAGCACGGCAAGCGCCGCCGTCGCCTCGTACGATTCGTCGGAATGGTAGGGAGGGGCCGACCAGGCCAACGCAATGTGGGTCTGCTGCGAGTCGTGGGGCACGTGCTTCACCCGGGGGCCGCGGGGCCCGGTCGCGACCGCGTCTGCGATGCCCGTGGTCCAATCGCCGAAGAGCCGCTCGATGCGCGGCACGAAATCGCTCCAGTCAATCCGGCCTGCAACCGCAATGATCGCGCCATGCGGCCGCACGTGGGAAGTCACGAAACCGCGGACATCGTCCACGGTGAGCATCTCCACGTCGGCTGAAAGACCTTCCGAAGGCATGCCCCAGGGTGATGGGTAGTGGATTTCACGGAGAGAGAGGATCGCCCGGTGGGCGGGATCGTCCTCGGTGCCTGCCAGATTTTGCAGCACCATCTGCCGGGCATTTTCCAGTTCTTCTTCCGCAAGGAGCGGTCGCCGCAGGATGTCGGCGTAGATCGGCAGGGCATCGGCAAGTTGTCTGGCCACCATGGCCCCGGAAAAGCTCGCGTGACTCATCGACACTGCCTGGGCCCACTGCACCCCAGCCCCCTCCAGATCCTCGACGATCTGCCGGCTGCTGCGGCTGCCGGCTCCGCGCAGCATCATTTCGCCCGAGAGCGTGGCCAGACCGCATCGGCCTTGGCCGTCGTGGATGGCACCGGCCGTTGAATGAAAGGCGACCGCCACCGATTCAAGACCGGGCAGTTCTTCGCCGAGCAGCACGATGCCGTTGTCGAGCGTCGTCGAAAAAAGGGTCTGCTTCACGGGCACCGGTGCGAACTCGGGATCAGGACAGGGCCGTTGTCGCAGCGGAAGCGCACCGGCCCGCTGGAGTCGACATTTCGTCGACATCCGCCGGGCGTTGGTCCACCGTGCAACCGTCCACTACTTTGTACACGGTTCGTGCGCGACGGAAACCCAGACGCTGATAAAGGCGGACGGCGCGGCTATTGTCGGCGGTAACCTCGAGGGAGGCCGTTCGCAGACCGTGCTGCCGGAAACCTGCCAAGGCATGCTCGATCAGGCATGTCCCAAGCCCCAGGCCGCGGTGTCCGGGCACCACTCCGATGTTCTGAATCAGGCCGGCCCCCCCCGGGGCGGCCACGCCCTGGATCGTGCCGCACCATTGCAGATCCTCCGGCGATCGGCCGAAGGCGATGAGCCAGGTGGCATGCGGCAGAAATCCGGGTTTGTTGCGGATCTCCCGCATCAGGCGACGACACCCCTCGAAGCTGCCGAGGCAGGGGAAGACCAGGGCGTCGATTTCGTCACGGAACGAGCGGAACTTCGCGCGGGCGTGCACGTCGACCAGGGCTTCGTTCCAGGGCACGAACCGATAGCTCGGCCGCAGCGGGATCGCCCGCCTCGGCGTCGCGAGATCCACGTCCATTCGAAACCGCTTGAAGTAGGTCGATTCCACGGCTTCGCTCCGGGAGGCCTTGTTCGCTGCCACGAACTTAAGAATACGCTCCGTTTTGGTCAACGCGCCGGTCTGGCGGAATTGCGAAAAGAACCGGCTTGGGGTATGATTTTGGGGACTCAAAAAATGTTTTTTGGCAACCCAAAATCATCCGCTGTCGGCGTGTGGGCCGCGATGGTCATCGCGTCGGTGTTCCCTGCCGCCGGAGCGGAGCAACCGGTCGCGACTGTCGTGGCGACGACGACGGTCGTCGCTGATCTCGTGAGACAGGTCGGGGGCGACAGGGTGTCGGTCGATTGCCTGATGGCCGCCGGCATCGACCCGCATTCCTATCGAGCCACGCCCCGCGATGCCGATCGGCTCGCCCGGGCGAAACTCGTCGTCGCCTCGGGGCTGCACTTGGAGGGAAAGCTGTCGGAACTGCTCGGCCGCCTGGCGCGGAGACTCCCCGTGACGGCCGTGGCCGACACGCTCCCACGCGACCAGCTGCTGCCCGTGGCGGGCGACCTCTTCGACCCACATGTGTGGTTCGACGCGAGGCTCTGGAGCCGTTGCGTGCCTGCTGTCGTCGACGCGCTTGTGAAGCTCGATCCCGATGGTCGCGAGCACTACGAGGCGCGGGCGGCTGCTTTTGTCGGTCGTCTCGAGGCACTCGATGGCAGGCTGCGGGACCGTCTGGCGACGATCCCCAAACCGCGGCGGGTGCTCGTCACGGCGCACGATGCGTTTCGCTACTTCGGCAGGGCCTACGACGTCGAGGTGGTGGGAGTGCAGGGCACGAGCACGGAGAGCGAGGCCGGCCTCGCCGATATCAACCGGCTGGTCGAGCTCATCGTCTCGCGCAGGATCCCGGCCGTGTTCGTCGAGACGAGCGTGTCGGACCGCAACGTGACGGCGCTTCGCGAAGGAGCACGCTCCCGTGGGCATGCCGTCAAGCTCGGAGGCGCTCTCTATTCCGATGCCCTCGGTGCCCCGGGAAGCGGCGTCGAGACACTGGAAGAGGTGCTGACGGCGAACGTCGAGACCATCCATGCCGGGCTAAGCGGAGATCGCTAGCGACATGTATCCGCCACGCCGCGAGCCGATTCTGGAATTTCACGATGTGACCGTGGCCTACGGCAGGCGACCGGTGCTCTGGAATGTCGACCTCACGATCGATGAGCCGGGTCTGTTCGGAATCATCGGGCCCAATGGAGCCGGCAAAAGCACGCTGCTGAAGGCCGCGCTCGGTCTCGTGCCGTTGACCGGCGGCACGATCACCTTCTTCGGCCAGCCGTTCGCTGCCGTGCGCGGTCGCGTCGGCTACGTGCCGCAGCGGGAAACCGTCGACTGGGACTTTCCGGTCAGCGTGAGCGACGTCGTGCTGATGGGCACCTATGCCCGGCTCGGGTGGTTTCGCCGACCGGGGCAGCGGGAGCGGGACATCGCCCAGAAGTGCCTCGAGCGTGTCGGCCTCACCGACGTCGCGGGCAGGCAGATCGGCAAGCTTTCCGGTGGCCAGCAGCAACGGGTTTTTCTCGCCCGGGCCCTCGCGCAGCAGGCGGATGTGTATGTGCTCGATGAGCCGATGGCCGGCGTCGACGCCAGGTCGCAGGAACTGATCTTCGGAGTGCTCTCCGAGCTTCGGGATGCCGGCCGGCTGGTCGTCGTCGTGCATCACGATCTCCGGACCGCCGCCCAATGGTTCGACCGGGTTGCGCTCATCGACATGAGACTCGTGGCCGCGGGCCCGACGGCCGCCGTGCTCACGACTGAGAACCTGGAGCGGACCTACGCCGGCCGTCTCGATCTGCTCGACGAACTGGGCCGCGCGGTCGAGGAACGGGGGCGGACGTCATGACTGCTCTGGCAGGCATCGAGCCGCTGTTTGCGATCTCCCACAACACGCTCGTCGTCGCCTGCGGCGTGGCGGCCGTTGGATGCGCGGCCGGTGTGATCGGCTGCTTTGGCGTGCTCCGCAAGCGGGCGCTGGTGGGGGACGCCGCGGCCCACGCCACCCTCGTCGGTGTGGCGTTGGCCTTTTTGGCCACAGGCCGCCGCGATCTGCCGGTGCTCCTCGCCGGGGGATTGCTCTCGGGGCTCGCGGCCCTCGGCGTGCTCGTGCTTCTGCGGTGGTGCACCCGCACGCGGGATGACGCCGCCACGGCGATCGTGCTGAGCGTGTCGTTCGGCCTGGGCATCACGCTCGTCTCCGGCATCACGGCCCGCGGCATCCCTGGCGGTGGAGGGCTGGAACAGTTTCTTCTCGGGCACACCGCCGCGATCACGACTTCCGACGCGCTGCTCCTCGCCTCCGTGTCTGCGATCGCCCTGCTGCTGCTGACGCTCACGATCAAGGAGGCAACGCTCGTCGCCTTCGATCCCTCCTTTGCGGCCGCCACCGGCTGGCCCGTCGCCCTCATCGACTACGGCCTGGTGACACTCGTGGCGGTCATGGTGGTCGTTGGACTGCCGGCCGCCGGAGCAGTGCTCGTCACCGCGCTCGTCGTGATTCCGCCGGTGGCAGCCCGGCAGTGGACCGACCGCGTGCCGACGATGCTCGTGCTTTCGGGTGTGTTTGGCGTGGCGTCGGCCCTGTTTGGTGTGGCCGTGAGTGCGGTCGTCCCCCGCCTGGCGACGGGGCCGCTGGTGGTGCTGGCGGCGGCGTTTCTCTTCGCGTGCTCATTCGTGGCGGTGCGAGTCCTCCGCTGGTGGACCCGCCTGCGGCAGGGACTGGTGCACTAGCGTGTTGTCTTCGCTCTTCATTGACGGCGGTGGCATGCATGCCTGGGCGATCGCAACGGCTGCGATGGTCGCGGCCTGCTGCGGGCTCGTCGGCACGCTGCTCGTCGTCCGCCGCATGAGCCTCGTCGGCGATGCCATCAGCCATGCCATTCTGCCCGGCATTGTGGTCGCGGTGCTCTTGGGTGGCAGGCCAGGGGGACTGCTCGTCCTGGTGGGCGCCGTCGCGGCGGCACTGCTCACAGTCTGGCTGACGCAGTTTTTGCGGACCTTCGGCGGGCTCGCCGAGGATGCCGGGGCCGGGGTGGCCTTCACCACACTCTTCGCGATCGGGGTGGTGATCGTGACGGCCGCCGCATCGCGCATCGATCTCGATCCGGGCTGCGTGCTCCACGGCGTTCTGGAACTGGTGCCGTTCGACACGGCGACCATCTTGGGCGTCGAGGTGCCACGGGCCTTCATCACCGCCACAGCGGTGTTCGTCGGCCTCTCGGTGGCGGCGATCGCCACGTGGAAGCTGCAGGTGTTCACCGCCTTCGATCCCGGAGGAGCGCAGGCGGCCGGCGTGCCGGTGGCGGCGGTCACGACGGGCCTGCTCGTCGCCACGGCATTGGCGACGGTGGCGGGCTTCGAGGCTGTGGGAGCGATTCTGGTCGTGGCCATGCTCGTCGTGCCCGCAGCCACGGCCGAACTGCTCACGCGCCGGCTGCATCGCATCGCCATGCTGTCGATCTTCCTGGGCGTCGTGGCGGCGGGAATCGGCTACCTCGCCGCATGGCACTGGAACACGAGTGCCGCGGGCATGATCGCCGTCGTGCTCGGCTTGCAATACCTGCTCTGCGTGCTGCTGGCGCCCGAGGATGGGCTGGTGGCCCGGCTCTGGAACCATGGTTGGTTTGCCTGGCGGGTGGCCTGTGAAGACAGGCTCGCCGCCTGCTGGCGGGCTGAGGAGACGCGGGCCCGCGGCGATGCCGTGCCGGCCCCCGCCAGGGTGACGTTTGGCGGCCGTCTGGCGGACATCTGGCTTGGAATCACGGGCCGGGTGGCGCGGGGTCCTGGAGGCGCAACGCTCACCGCCCGCGGCAGGGAGCAGGCCGACATGGTGGTGCGGTCCCATCGGCTCTGGGAATCGTGGCTGGGGCGGCATGCCGAACTGCCGCTCGATCATCTCCATCCGCCGGCGGAATGGATCGAGCACCATCTTGGCGCCGATGTCCGGCGGCGGATCGAGGCGGAGGTCGGCCTGCGGTCCAGCGATCCGCACGGCCGTTCGATCCCGCCCGAGCCGTGAAGGAAATTGGGGACGGGAGCGATTTTTTCCCGCCGGAGAAAATTGGGGACGGGAGCGATTTTTTCCCGATGCGTTTGATGCCGCTCCGGTCATGCCCCAGGGGAAATTGGGGACGGGAGCGATTTTTTCCCGGTGCGTTTGATGCCGCTCCGTTCATGCCCCAGAAAAATCGCTCCCGTCCCCAATTTCCCCTGGGATCAGACTCACGCGGGCGATGGCCGCCGCCGCAGTCGGTCGAGCGCGAGATAAACCACCGGCGTCGTGAAGAGCGTCAGGCACTGGCTGACGATCAGTCCACCCACGATCGCGATCCCGAGCGGCCAGCGGATCTCCGCGCCCGGGCCGGTGCCAAGCGCCAGCGGGAGGCCCCCGAGCAGGGCGGCGAGCGTTGTCATCGTGATCGGGCGGAACCGCAGAATGCAGGCCTCCATGATGGCATCGGCGGCGGTCAGGCCCCGCGTTCGCTCTGCCTCGATCGCGAAGTCGATCATCATGATCGCGTTCTTCTTCACGATCCCGATCAGGAGAATGATGCCGATGAGCGACATCACGTTCAGTTCTTTGCCGAACCAGAGCAACGCCATCAGCGCGCCCAGCCCTGCGCTGGGAATCGTCGAGATGATCGTCAGCGGATGCACGAAGCTCTCGTAGAGGATCCCCAGCACGATGTAGACAGCGAGGATCGCCGCGAGGATGAGCAGCGGTTGATCGACGAGGGACGCGCGAAACATCTGCGCGGTGCCGGCGAAGCGGCCCTGCACGGTGGCGGGCATGCCCAGGTCTTCCGCGACCGCTTCCACCGCCTCCACGGCGTCGCCCAGCGATACGCCGTCCGCGAGATTGAAGGAAACCGTGGCGGAGGGGAACTGCCCCGTATGGTTGACCATCAAGGGGGCGTTGGCGGGAGCGATTGTGCAGAGCGAATCGAGCGGGATCTGCGTCCCATCGCTGCCGGTCACCCGCAGAAATCCCAGCGAATCCGGCTCCTCCAGAAACTCCGGTTCCAGGCCCATCACCACGCGGTAGGTGCCGCGCGGCCGGTACATGATCGATACATACCGCTGTCCGAAGGCGTCGTAGAGCGCATCGTCGATCTGTTGCGGGGTGATTCCGAACCGCGCGGCCTCGTCACGGTTGATCGTCAGGCCCGTCTGCAGGCCTCGGTTCTGCTGGTCGCTGCGGACGTCGACCAGCTCGGGCAATGTTCGCATGGCGGCCAGAAGTTTGGGACCCCAGGTGTTGAGGTCGCCCAGCGTGTCGGCACGGAGCGTGTATTGAAACTGGGCGCTGCTCATGCGACCGCCGACGCGAAGGTCCTGCACGGGCTGCATCACCAGCGTCGCGCCTGGCAGCGTCGCCAAGGATCGCCGCAGACGGCCGATCACCCCGTCGGCATCGAGCCCCCGTTCCTCCTTCGGCTTGAGCGTGATGAACATCCTCGCCGTATTGGGGCTGCCCCCCGACGCCGCCCCCGTCGAGCCCGTCACGCCCGCCACAGCCGGGTCCTCGTGGATCGCCAGGGAAAACGTGGTGAGGAGCCGGCTCATGGACTGGAACGACGTGTCCTGGTCGGCGTCGAGCATGGCCGTGATACGGCCATTGTCCTGCTGCGGGAAAAAACCCTTCGGCACGATCACGTAGAGATATGCCGTGAGCGCCATCGTCACGAGGTTGAACGTCATCGTCAGCCGCGGATGCCGCATCACCACCGCGAGCGCCCGTCCATACCATCCGGTGATTGCCGCGAGGCACCGCTCCGTAAACCGGTTCGCCCAGCCCGGCTGGCCGGCCGCAGGGGACCGCAGGAACCATGCGCACATCATGGGCGTAAGCGTGAGGGAGACCACCATCGAGACCATGATCGCCACCGAGAGCGTCACGGCAAACTCACGGAACAGACGCCCCACGATGCCGCCCATGCAGAGAATCGGGATGAAGACCGCCACGAGCGACACGCTGATCGAGAGCACCGTGAACCCGATCTCCCGGGCGCCGGCGATGGCCGCGGCCATCGGCTTCAGGCCCGCCTCGCGGTACCTCGCGATATTTTCCAGCACCACGATGGCGTCATCCACCACGAACCCGGTGGCGATCGTCAGCGCCATCAGCGACAGGTTGTCGAGGCTGTAGCCCAGGGCGTGCATGGCGGCGAAAGTGCTCACCAGCGACACCGGCACCGCCACGCTGGGCACGAGCGTGGCCCGCACGTCCCGCAGGAAGATGAACACGACCAGCACCACGAGTCCCACTGAAATCAGCAGCGTGTGCTGGACATCGGCGATGCTTGCCCGGATCGCCGCCGTGCGGTCCATCGGCATGATGAGTTCCATCCCGGCGGGAATCTGCGCCCGCAGGTGGGGCAGGATCGCCATGATGTCGTCGACCGTGCGGATGATGTTGGCGGTGGGCTGCCGGTAGACGATCACCAGGATCGTCGGCTGGCCGTTGTAGACGCCCGCCACCCGCGTGTCCTGCACGGAGTCGGTGACCGTCGCCACGTCGCCGAGCCGCACCGGCGCTCCTCCCCGGAATGCCACGATGATCTCGCGGTACTCGGCGGCCTTGAACAACTGGTCTGTGGTGACGATGGACCACGATGCCCTGCCGTCGTCGATGATTCCCTTGGGCCGGTTGGCGTTGGCGTTTTGGACCGCCATGCGGACCTCATCGAGTCCGATGCCGTACCGCTCGAGCACCGTTGGATTGACCGCTACCCGGACGGCGGGCGACGAACCGCCGCTGATCGTCACCTGGCCCACCCCGGGCACCTGCGAGAGCTTCGTCTGCACGATCGTGGCCGCTGCGTCCTGCAGCTGCGGCCGGTCGTGGAGTTGCGAGGTCATGACGAGAATC
>JBIIMX010000478.1:0-3036 GCA_044337765.1 Pirellulales bacterium
GCCAGCCTGCGTTCACGAGAGTGATGAGCGCGGTGACGGCTGCGCTCTGCCGCACCGCCGAGAGCCCACGGCCGCCGAGCACCCAGGCCACCACGGCCCCGATGAGGGGCGTGGCAAGGACGAGCAGAAGGTGGGTCGCAGGGTTCAAGCCGTTCATGGAAGATGGGGCCGCTGGAAGAAAATGGATAGAGGTTGAGAGTCTGTGGGGAGGCGGAGGTGAGGAGGGGTGCGGTCAGCTCCGGAGTTGCCACGCGAGCAGCACGACGATCGCCAGCACACCCATCACGCCCGCGAGTGCGTAGCGTTGCAGGATGCCCGACTGCGAGCGGCGGACGAGACCGCCGATGGCTCCCGGAAGGCCGGCGATGGCGTCAACCGCCCCGTCGATGACATGGCGATCGAAGAGAGCGGCGACGAGGGCCAGGGCTTCGAGCGGTCGCACGATAAGCAAGGCATAGATCTGGTCGAAGTACATCTTGTTCGCGAACAGCGTCTGCAGTGGGCCGAGAAACCGTTCCAACTGTGGGCCGTCGCTGCGGCGGCCAAGGTGGCCGATGGCGGCGACCACGATGCCGATCGCTGCGGCCAGCGTGCCCTGGATCGCCAGATTCATGTGAAAGACGTGGGGCGTGGCGGTGGCGGCCACCGCCGGCACGGTGAGCGATGGGGTGGCCGACAAGAAATGAGACAGCCAGTTCGTGCTGAAGAGCAGCCAGCCCACCACTGCCGATGGTATGGCGAGAATCACCAGCGGCATCGTCATCGCCGTGGGTGATTCGTACGACTCGTGGCCGGAATGCCCGTCGTGGTGGCCATGGCCGTGTGCGCCCTCTGGCACGCGTGTTGGTCCGGTGAAGGTCATGAACACGGCGCGAAACGTATAGAAGGCCGTCAGGCCGGCTGTGACCAGCGACATCCAGAAGAGGATCTGCCACGTCTCCGGCCGGTCGAGGGCGTCGAGGCCGACGGCCGGTGCTGCCGCCACGGCGTGAGCGCCGTCGGTCGAGAATGCCACGAGTTGAAGAGAACCGCCTGCGGCTGCTGCATGGTGTTCGCCGTGCGCGGCGGGCCAGGCCTTCGCGTGCAGGGCCGCGAGGATCTCGTCCTTGCTGAAGAAGCCGGCGAAGGGGGCGACGCCGGCGAGCGCCGCAGAACCCACGAGGAACGTGGCCGCGGTGATCGGCATCACGCGACGCAGGCCGCCAAACCGCCGCATGTCGATCACGCCGCCCATGGCGTGCATCACCGAGCCGGCGCCCAGAAACAGGAGCGCCTTGAAACAGGCGTGCGTGAGCAGGTGAAAGATCGCCGCGGTGAAGCCGAGCAAGGTGCCGGTGCCGAGGCTTGCGAACATGTAGCCAAGCTGGCTGATCGTCGAGTAGGCGAGCACCCGCTTGAGATCATTCTGCACGGTGCCGATCAGGGCGGCGACGAGCGCCGTCGTGGCGCCGACAATCGACACCACCGCAAGCGCACCGGGGCATGCGGCAAACAGAGGCGCCGACCGGGTGATCAAATAGATTCCCGCCGTCACCATCGTCGCGGCGTGGATGAGGGCACTGGCCGGTGTGGGGCCTTCCATTGCATCGGGCAGCCACACGTGCAGGGGCAGTTGTGCACTCTTGCCGCAGGCGGCCAGCAGCAGGAGCAGACAGATGGCGGTGCCGATCGCACCTCCGACGTAGCCCGAGGCGTCCGCCAGACGCGTCTGGCCGAGAATGCCCGGCATGATCACGCCGTCGGGCGAGATCGTGTCGTGGAAGTTGAGGGTGCCGTAGCTCATCCAGAGGAGGAAGACGGCGATGGCCAGGCCGAAGTCGCCGACGCGGTTTACGAGGAAAGCCTTCTTCGCGGCGCGGGCCGCCTCCGGTTTCGTGAACCAGAATCCGATCAGCAGGTAGCTGCAGGCGCCTACGGCTTCCCAGAACACATAGACCAGAAGAAAGTTGCTGGCTGCGACGAGCATCGACATCGAGAAGACGAACATCGCCACCAACGCGAAGAACCGCGGATACCCCGGATCGCCGTGCATGTATCCGGTCGAATAGATCGCCACGAGCAAGCCGACGCACGTGATAATCGTGAGCATCGTGGCAGTCAGCGGATCGAGCCGCAGCGACACCGGGATCGAGAAGCTGCGAACGTCCTTCCCCGCGGCAAGGTCCTGCGGTGTCATGCGGGGGTCGGCAGCCGGGCTGCCGACGGG
The DNA here is from genome assembly GCA_044337765.1 of Pirellulales bacterium. GTDB lineage: Bacteria > Planctomycetota > Planctomycetia > Pirellulales > UBA1268 > CAMCQY01. The sequence continues at coordinate 2,207 of JBIIMX010000478.1, forward strand.
CGGCGTGTAGGCAGCGTCGAAGGAAGCCCACTGCCAGAGCGTGGAGATCATTTCGACGGGCCGGACGGCCTCGGCATGGCCGCCGCCTGCAGGGCCGACGTCCCGGGCGGTCGCAGCCAAGAGGGCGATGGCCACGACGGCGGCTCCGGTGATGCCGGCCATCGCCGGCAAGTGTGCCCGTGAGCCGAGGGTGCGGCCCAGGAGCACGGTGAGGATCGCTCCCGCCAGAGGCAGAAGCGGCACGAGCACCAGCAGTGTTGCAGGGGTGAATTCTTGCATGGAGAAAGATGCGGACGGCAGATGAATGACAGGAGGAATGTTGGGAAGACAACCCGTGGACGAGCCTTGGGCTCAGACGTGCTCGCGTTGCAGCGGTTCGTCCTCGTCGGCGGGAGGGAGGACGCCGGCGGGCGCGAGCGTGGGGAAACGCGGTGGCACGGTGTCGATCGCGGGCAGTTCATGATCGACCATGCGGCTGGCTGTGGCTTCGCGGAGTGACTGCCATGCCGCGGCGTCGAGCCGGCCGGTTCGAGAGAAGGCCTGCAGGACGAATACCAACGCCACGGCGGCCTCGCAGGCCGCAACGGTGAGGACGAAGATCACGAGCACGTGGCCACCCCAATCGCCGTGGTAGCGGCTCCATGCCACGAGGCTCACCGATATTCCCTGGAGCATCATTTCGGCTGCCAGAAACATCACGATCAGGTTTCGCCGCGTGAGGATGCCCACGAGGCCGAGGCTGAAGAGGATGGCGCCCACGGTGAGGGCGTTCTGCAACAGGGGCAGTGACTGCGTGGGGTTCATCGGGCGGGACTCCTGCCGGCAGCGGG
>JBIIMX010000479.1:0-3034 GCA_044337765.1 Pirellulales bacterium
CGACGTCAACAATATGTTCGAGCTGTTCCGCGCCAAGCGCGCGGGCGACCCGAAGATCTGCAAGTCGAATTTCGTCGATCGTGCCGGCCCGCTGACCGAAACGATCCTGCTGGGAAATCTCGCTGTCTGGGCGGCCGCCAAGGGTGGCACCAACGGCGAGATGGGCGACTGGGGCGAAAAGGTCGAGTGGAACGCGAAGGATCTGCAGGTCACGAATCTCACCGATCTGAAGACCCCTCGCGTGGCCGATCTCATCAAGCCGCGCTACCCGCAGGGCTATCGGCTCGACTAGGCCCACGGGCAAAGGAGACAGGCTCGTTGCTCGCGGCAACTCGTTCAGCGGTGCGGTCATCAACCAGGTGCCTGCCCCCACTTCTCGAAGACGTGCGTCCTGTTTCTCCAACGCAGCAGAGGTTGTGATGATGTATTCGGTACGATTCGGCAGCAGGCTGGGAATGGTGGTCATGCTGGCTGCGGCGTTCGGAGTGTCTGCCGCAGGAGGCCGGACAGCGGTCGCGCAGCCTGCAGCCACCGATGTGGCGGCGGCCAAGACCCGTCTCGAGGCCCTCGGCAAGAACGCCACCTCCAAGCTCGACGGCACGGGAAAGCTCTCCGAGATCTTGATCGAGGATGGCGCGGATCTCACGATCGACGACCTGGCGATCTTCGGCCGGCTCGCAGACCTCAGGTCGCTGCGGATCCTCAACTGCCGAAATCTCAACGATGACTGGGTGGCGCAGATCTCGAACCTCGAGAGCCTCGACACTCTGGCGCTGACCAACAGCACCATCACGGATGCAGGCGTCGAGAAGGTCGTGCAGTCCTTTCCGAACCTGATCGAGCTCGACCTGTCTTCCAACACCAACCTGACCGGCGCGGCCCTCAAGCATGTCGCAGGTCTTGCAAAGCTCGAGCGACTGACGCTGCTGCAAAACCGCTTCAACGATCTGAACACCCGCCGTCTGTCGAAGCTTCCCCAGCTGCGGAGCATCGATCTGCGGGGCAACATGGAGGCGGGCGACATGACGCTGGAGGTGATCGGCAAACTGCCACAGCTCACGGCCCTCAAGCACCGCAGCACGGCCGTCACCGACGCGGGTCTGGCCGGCCTGGCGGAGAGCAAGACGCTCGAATCGCTGCTCATGCAGGATTTCGTGATCACGAACGAATCCGGGCCGCACCTCGCGAAGCTCGAGAAGCTCTCGTCGCTGGAAGTCTTCCGTTGTCAGGGGTTCGGCACCGACGGAGTCCTGGCGCTCGCGGGGCTGCCACTCACCCGCCTGACGCTGCGCGACCTGCCCGATGTCGGGGATGCATCGCTTGAGGTGCTGGAGAAGCTGCCGGGGCTCAGGCGGCTCTATCTCCATGAACTGGCAAGCGTGGGGGATGAGGGGCTGCGTCACCTCGCGGCGGCGAAGGAATTGGAGGTGCTCGACATCTGGAGTCTTCCCCGGATGACCGATGCGTCGATCGCCGTGATCGCGGGCCTGCCGAACCTCAAGGAACTTTCGATCCGCGAAACCGGCATCACCGATGCATCGGCCGCCACGATCGCCGCCATGCCGAAGCTTCAATCGCTGACGTTCAAGAACAACGGCCCGTTGTCGGCGGCGAATGCCGCCAAGCTCACCGGCAAAAAGTGGAGCAAGCTCGACCTGGGCGGCGCGGGAAAAGAGAAGGGTGGCTAACGGGACTCGAACCCGCGACCCCTAGAATCACAATCTAGTGCTCTAACCAACTGAGCTATAGCCACCACAGTCAAAACGACGTCGGTAGTTTAACACACTTTCTCGGCCGTCCACGCCCCACTCGTCGGGCCCGGCCTCACGGCCTTTCCGGCGGAATCACCGGCGGATGGGGGCCGGTGACCGTGAGCCGAAAACCGCCCTCCTTTTCGTCGGGATCCGTCCGCAGGAACTGCGCGAAAATCAGCCCGTCGCCGGGCCACTCCCGTGTTGCGGTCAGCCTGGCCCGCACCCAGATCCGCCTGCCGCCGGCCACGATCCGACCGATGTCGTGCTCGGCGGCGTTGAAACCGCCCGCCCCGGCCTTCAACTCCACGACCGACTCCCAAGCCTCTCCGTCGGCAGAGACATCGAGCGCCGCCCGTGCACCGGGGTCGTAGGGAAAGGGATCGCCGGTCGTCCAGACGGCCAGCGGCGCGGTGAGCGTGGCGTCTTGAATCGTGAAAGGCAGGTCGAAACGCAGCGTGACCACGCCCTCGCGGCCGGCCACCGTGGGGCGGATGAACGTCGTCGCTCCGGCATGCCGTTCGGTGTAGCGTTCGGCCGATGCCATCGAGACCACGTCCCGATTCCAATCGTCGTCGAGCAGGCTGAAGCGGATCTCCCGATACGGCGGGCTTTGCCACCCGGCCTCCGCGGAAACAGCCACGACAGTGCCACTGCCATCCACGGGCGATCTCTCCGTGCCCGCGACGGCCAGCACGTACGCGCCGGCCTCGGCCGTCAACGCTGCCAAGCCACCGATCCGCCAGTTCCGGGGGCCGCCCGTGACCGTCAGGCCATCCACCGACACGGGCGTGCCCTGATGCGTGAGCCGAAAATCGTCGGCTCCCAATCCGAACACATCGTCTTCGAAGCTGAGATCCACCCACTCCAGCGGCGTCGTGCGGCCGCTCGAAACGGTGGCAAACCTCCCTGCAACGGACTGCACGCCCCGGCCAGAGGCCGCCGTTTCCATGCCAGACAACGCAGCCGAAGCAGACGACGCGGCGGGCCTCGTGTCGAGCGACGCCCGCGGCGACCGTGCCCTCCACACGCCCCACAAGCATGCCGCACACAGCGCTGCCACGGCCACCACGACCGCATGCCGACGGCGGCCCCACGACGCGAGCCCCGCGAGCCTGCGGGGACCGTCGGCGACTCCAGCCACAAGCGGCTCGCCAGCCAGCAGCCGACGCAGATCGTCGGCCACCGCGGTCGCCGTGGAATAGCGGTCGGCCGGCTCTTTGAGCAGGCACCGTGCCGCGATCGCCTCGGCGCCGCGGGCGAGCGGGCCGTCGGCCCCGCGG
>JBIIMX010000480.1:0-3030 GCA_044337765.1 Pirellulales bacterium
TTCTAAGCGTGCCGTGTCCCCCACCCCCGTGGCGGCGAGTTTTCTAACTTGCCGTGTCCCCATTTCTCACAAGTTGGAAACTTGTGGCCACGAGGTCCATCGCTTCGGCAAAGCCTTTCGTGGCGGCGAGTTTTCTAAGCGTGCCGTGTCTCCTGCCCCCGCGGCTGCGAGTTTTCTAACTTGCCGTGTCTCCATTTCTCACAAGTTGGAAACTTGTGGCCACGAGGTCCGGCGCTTCGGCAAAGCCTTTCGTGGCGGCGAGTCTCCAGGCGTGCCGTCGCATGAACGGGCTCGCCGAGAGTGACGCCGCTCTGGTGTCGAGCGAGAGCCGCCACCGTCAGTCTTCGGAAACCAGGTTTCCTGAGTCACGCCAAACACGTTCTTCAGAAAAACCTTCGGGCCACCCGTACGTCATTCAGGCATGCCCCACCAACCGAGCGGAATCGCCGTACTCGTCCGCCTCACACTCCGGTCGTATATTCCTTCAGAAATCCCTTGAACTGCACCAGGTGCTGCTCTTCATCGGCGAGAATGCGGATACAGAGATCCTGCGTGACATAGTCATCGCCTTCAACCGCCTTGATGATCTTCTTGTATTGGGCGCAGGCGGCTTCTTCAGCGGCGATCACCGACTTGATCACGCCCACCACGTCGGTCGTGACGGCGACGGGCTGGATCTGTTTGCCGAGCGTGATGTCTTTCGAGCCTGGGATATGTCCGCCGAGTTGCTTGATGCGGTTGGCCAGCTGCTGGGCGTGCGTGATCTCGCCGAGCACGTCTCCACCGAGTGACTTCTTGATCTCCTCCGCCCGCACGCCATCAAGATTGACGCTGTTGGCGAGGTAGTTCATCACTGTCTCCAACTCCATGCTGTAGCTCTCGAGCAAAAGGGCAATCGTCTGCTGGGGCGTGGTCGCCATGGATGGTCTCCCAATGAGTCAGGAAAGTGAGTCTCTCGAACTCCGGAATCATACGGAGCAACGCCGGCGGCGGACAGGCCACGGGGCCGAACCGTCCGGGCCTTTCATCCGTAGGAGTGACCGTGTCCGGTTCCCGACAGCCATCTGCAGTGGAGTCTTCGATGCGCATCCAACGCTCATTTTTCATGCTCGTCTTGGCCGGTTTCGCCGTCGCGGCTGTCGCGTCGCCCTGCCAGGCAGCCGGGCCGCGAAACCCCTACTCGAGCTTCAACCTCTCCGGGATCAACTATGGGGCCCAGCAGTGGGACCGGGACCAACGGGCCGGCCGCGCGGTTTGGCCGTACTACAACACGCCGTCGCGGAACTCTTCCCGCGGCTCGACCGTGCGGGCGGGCGGTTTCGTGGGAGGCGGCGCCGGCGGCATGATCCAGAGCAGTTCATCCCGCTCGACGCCGCGAGCCGTCCGCCGCTGGCGTCGGTAAAGGTCCATCCGAGCCGTCAATGGCTCAGGCCTTCAATGGCTCAGGCCTTGGGCGGGTCGTCCTGATAGATCCGGTACTTCTTCGTGACCAGGGCGCCGCCGCGTTCGAGCGTTCGCTTCGAGAGGTGGTTGCTCTCCAGCACCCAGGAGAATTCCACCTCTTTCATCCCCCAGTCCTGCAGCGGCTTCACAAGCGCCGCCATGAGCACGAGCCCCACGCCCCAGGCTTGGTATTCGGGCACGACGTTCGTGCTGATCGCCCGCATCCGCTTGATGTTCTTCTTGTTCCAGAGCAGCCGAAGGAATCCGAAGGGGAAGAGCCGGCCGTTGATCGCCTTGATTCGCGGGTTGTAGTCGAGCAGGCAGAAGGCGGTGCCGATCGGCTTGCCGCCCACTTCGGCCACGAGGGCCAGTTCTGGCACGATCAGGTGCCGCAGGCTCTCGGCCATGTGCTTCACCTCGCCAGAGGAGAGCGGCACGAAGCCCCAGGTGCCGCCCAGGCTCGAGTTGTAGATGTCGAGAAACATCCGCACCTCTTCGTCGAAGCGGCTGCGGTCGAGCGGGCGCACCTTCACCCCGAAGCGATCCTTCACACCCTCCACCATCGTCGCGAGCTTGGAGTCGAGGTTGCCGAGCATCGCCAGCTCACCCCAGAACGCATACAGATCCTCGACCTTCCCGAAGCCGTTGGCCTCGACGAGCCTGCCGTACCATGGCCGGTTGTGCGTCATCATGAAGAACGGGGGCGTATCGAATCCTTCGACGAGCAGGCCGCACTCGTAGTTGAGCGATGGGTTCACCGGCCCCCGGATCGTCTGCATGCCCTTCGCATGGAGCCACTCCTTGGCCGCATCGAACAGGCCGCGGGCCGCGTCGGCATCGTCGTCGCATTCAAAAAAACCGAAGAAGCCCCGCTGCTCTTTGTAGCGATCGATGTGGCCGGCATTCACGATCGCCGTGATCCGACCGACGTCGCGGCCATTCCGCGTGGCCAGGAACGACCGGCTCTGCGACCGCTCGTAGAACGGGTGCGGCCGAAAGCCGAGCAGCTCCTCCTGCGACATGATCAGCGGCGGCATCCAGCACGGATCGTCCCGGTAGATCCGCCAGGGCAGCTGGATGAACCGTTTTCGCTCCGCGCGGGTGTCCACCGGTCGAACGACGACTTCTGCCAAGGCAGGCTCCATATCGGGGAAATGCCGATGCAGCATCGACCGGAAACCCTGTCGCGGCAGGAATTTCCGACCCGCGAGCGTATTTTCCGCCCAGCCGGCAGGGTCGTCAACGTCGGCACGGACGCGGTAGTCCAAAAGTCTGGGCCGTCGATGTCCGATGATACGATGAGGGTTGAATTGTGCGTTCATCAAGGACGGAATGATCGGCCCGGCTGGAATCCGGAGTGTCGAGAGGGGTCCGACGATGATCGTTTCAGCCCACGATGGCCGAGAGCCTTCGGTTCCCAGCGACTGCCTTGTGACGGGCGCAACCGGGTTGGTCGGCAACAACGTCGTTCGCCTGCTCGTCAACCGCAATGAGCGTGTGCGGGTGCTGCTGAGGCCCGGACAAGCGGCCGAATCGGCCGGCGATTCCCGGCAGACCGCTGGCGGTGCCTTCACCGCCCTGCCGATC
>JBIIMX010000481.1:0-3020 GCA_044337765.1 Pirellulales bacterium
CAGACGAGGTTCCGGCAGCTTTTTACAACCACTTCCCGACCAGGCGCGTCAACCATGGGATTCCAAGATCGCGGCTATTCCCGCGACTCGCACCAGCCGTTCATGGCGGACTGGACGGCCGTGATGACGATCATGGTCGTCAACATCGGTCTCTGGGTAGCCAACCTGGTGGCTGCCGGCGGGATGCCGATCAGCGAGTTTTTATCGCTGCAGGGCGATCTGCCTCGCAACATACTGAAGGCCTGGGAACTGGTCACCTACGGCTTCGTGCACGCCCCGCTCGATCCGTGGCACCTCATCGGCAATATGCTGATGCTCTGGTTTTTCGGCCGCGAGGTCGAGGAGATCATGGGCCGTGGCGAGTTCTTTCGCTTCTACTTCACCGCCATCGTGGTGGCTGGCCTGGCGTGGTTGGCGAGCGTGCAACTCTTTCCCGATCGGGGCGGCTCGGTGGCGAACTATCACCTGATGGGTGCCAGCGGCGCGATCATGGCCGTGTTCGCGGTATTCGTCTGGTATTACCCGCGGCAGACCGTGCTTCTGTGGTTCGTGCTGCCTGTACCGGTCTGGGCGCTCGGCCTGCTCTATTTGGTGATGGACGTGCAAGGAGCGGCCAACGGTGGCGGCCAGGTGGCCCACGTGGCCCACATTGCCGGCGGGCTCTTCGGACTCTGCTATGCGTGGCGGGGGTGGAATCTCTCCGGCCTTGGCGACCTGCAGGATCGGCTGCAGACCAGGCTGCGGGGATTCCGCCGCGGCATGCGTGTGGTACATCCGCCCCAAGACGATGACGACCGTCCGCCGCGATCCAGCGACCACGACGATGTGGCGATGCAGGATGCGGTCGACCGCATCCTCGAAAAGATCAGCCGCTCGGGAGAGGCGAGCCTCACGGCCGCGGAACGTGACACGCTTACCCAGGCGAGCCGGCGGCTGAAAGAGCGGATGCGGTGAGAAACCAGGTCGGGCCGGATTCGGCAAGTTGAAAACTCGCCGCCACGGAGGACAGGCACGTTGAAAACGCGCCGCCACGGAGGAAAGGCACAGATCGTGCCGAATATCGCCGTGACCGCCGTTTTACTGACGGATGGGAGCCGGCACTGCTGCCGTGCGGAGATCTGGACGCGATTGCATGCGAATCCGGTCGACCGCAGCCGCGAGTTCCCTGAACTCGAGTTCATCGAGATGGCCGCTTTGCACACTGACAGTTCTGCCGACATTGTCGAGGACTACGACGTTGGGCTCACCCGGCACCATCCCGAAGGTCTGCTCCATGACGCCCTCGAAATCGAGCCATACCGGCACGTGCGGCGAATCGGTCCGCATCCGCGACCGGGCCACGGTCTCGAGCGGCTTGGGCACTTCCGGCATGCACGCCACAGGGATCACTTGCACGTCGGGCACCCTGACATTCGCCGGCCAGCCGGGCAGGCCGGCCACCGGCTGCCGTGACCACTCGCTCGCCGGAGCTGTCTCGGCCGTCGGGTGAAACAGCACGTGCAGCCTGCGGCCCAACTCGAGTGCCGCCTCGGCGCCTTTCCGTTCGGCGTAGACGAGCACAACCACGTCACCACGCAAGCGGCCGGTCTCCCGGCGGTTGCGAAACTGGTCCTCCATCACGATGTTGACGACGCGATCGCGGGTCTGGGCCTGCGTTCCAGAGGCCATCGCCAGCGTGAGGAGCATGCCGAGCATGACCAGCGAGGACAGTTCGAGTCGAGAAGCGGTCATCGGAATACCGTATGGGTTGGAGGGATCGTCATGCGGCTCGTCGGTGGTCGGCCGTTTCGAAGGGGAGCGTGGTCGTTTCATCGTCGGCGGGGTTCTCGTGCGACGCCTCGTCGGCGTCGGCGTTGGGCTGGCCGGGCCTGACCATGGCGAGCACGGCCGGCAGGAAGATGAGCGACGTGAGCGTGCAGGTCGTCACGCCGATCGTGAGCACACGTCCCAGGCTTTCGAGCCCCTTGTGGCTGGCAACCATCAGGGCGCCGAAACCGAGAATCGTCGTGAGCGCGTCGACGAGCACCGAGTTGGCGGTCGATGCGCTGATCCGATACGGACCAGGCCGCTCGAGACTGTCGTGCACGATGTGCACGCCATAATCGACGGCGATGCCGAGGAGGAGCGGGATGCCGATCAGGTTCGCGGGATTCAAGTCGATTCCCACCAGCCCCATCAGGCCGAGCGTCTGGGCCATGCCCAGCGCCAAGGGCAGCGCCGCCAGTAGGCTGTTGGTGATGCTGCGGAAGTCGAGCCAGAGCACTGCCAGGATCACGATCAGCGAGTACAGGCCCGCCTGCTCGTAGCTCCGCTTCATCTCCAGCGACGCTTCATAGGCCTGGAGCGGGTTGCCCGTGGCGCGGGGATCGATGCTGCGGACCTCCTTCACGAATCGCTCGAGCGAGGCGAAGTTCCAGATGTCGCCGCGGCCGTAGATCTTGAGCAGGTGGCGGCCGTTCATACCGACGAAACGGTCGACGAGGCTCGGCGGCAGGTCTTCGAGTTTGGGCGGGGCGGGATCGGCAACGGCGGAGAGCGCGTGGAGTCGGGTGAGCAGGTCGCCCGCCGCCTGCTGCTGGAAGGAGGCCAGCGACTGAAAGCACTCGTTGGGCCCCATGCGACGCAGCGTCTCGCGGGCCCGCTCGAGATGCCAGGCCGTCCGCAGTCCACCCGGTCGCTTCGCCGCCTCGCCCTGCGCCCAGGCGAGCGTCTCGCCCAGGCCGTCGAGCCGGTCGATCGGGATTTCGGGCGGTCGTTCGGGCAGGCCGGCCAAACGGCCGCGAATGCTTTCGATGAGCGGCCGCTTCAGCTCTTCGTCCACCGGGAGCAAGGATGCGATCTCATCGACCCGCTCCACCGTCGCAAGCTTTGTGAGCTGCTCCTTGCGGGCCAGAAGTTCCTCCCGCGAATCGGCGATCGAAAGGGCATACCACACGCTCTGGTCGCACTCGGCGAGCAGTTTCTTTTCGACGGCCACGCTCTCGAGACCGTCAGCCTGCAGGTTGAGCAGGTTGTGGTCG
>JBIIMX010000483.1:0-3012 GCA_044337765.1 Pirellulales bacterium
CATCTGCCTTTTGCTTGATCCAGTTTCGGACCGCCTCGATCTCTCCTCGCAACGCCGACTGGTCGCGGAGGCGGCCCCCGGTTGCGGCCGCCATCGACTCGAGGTCGATCTTCTTGAGCAGCCGTGGATCGGCGATATCAGCCTTGGAGCCGCTGCCGGCGAGGGCCCCGGGCCGGGAACCGCTGCCGCCGTGGCCACGAAGATCGGGCGTCACGACGGCGCATCCGGCGCGTTGCAGCGAGCGGGCCAGATTCTCGACCGTTTTGTGTGATCCCTCCAGGTCGTGAACGAGGATCACCGTCACGGCTGCCTTGGTGTTTTCCGGCACCGGGTAATACCAGGCGGCTATCCGTATGCCGTCCGACGTCTCCAGCCGTAACTCTTCAACGTCTTGGGCGGAAACGACGGTCGCCGTCTCGGCGGCCAGGCTCATGGGAACGCAAGCCAGCAGAAACAGAAGGGCCGCCACGTTCGGGCGACCATGCCACTGGCTCGAGAGTCTCGCGTGGGGGGGCATCGGAAGGCTTTCCTGGACGCGTGGGGAGGAACGGTTTGACCAGACGTCTTTGTGGCAAAAAGGGCCCAAAAAAGCTATCACTCGGCGGACGGACGGGGCAAGCGTGTTCCTGCCGGGTGTTCGTCCCCGCGGGGCCTGGCCGGGCTGCATCGGGCACTTTCCAGGGCCTGTTCGTCGCTGCATGGCGCGGCTTGGGAATAAATCGCCTGCCTCGGAGAGAAGGAACTCTTGCGAGCGGGCGGTCATGGCTGGGTATTTGCGGTATCCTGCAGGGGATGGATAGACGCCCGGCCACGGTCGGACGCCGGTGCGGAACCGCTGGAGACTGGTGCTTCCTCTGGGGCTTACCTCTTATGGAACTTCACGAAACAGAGACGTCGGGAGGCCTGCTGGCACAGGCCAGGCAGCGGTGGCAGGCATACACCGGCGAGGAGGATGCCCCGTTCGACGGCGACACCCCGGCTTGGGCAGTCAGTCTGCTCATCCACGTGGTCGTGTTGCTGTCGCTGGCGCTCGTCGCCCTGAAGGAGCCGTCCCGGCCCACACCGGCGATCACGATCGTGCAGTCCCCGGAGGCCGTCGAGGAGGTGCTGAACGCTCCGAAGGAGATTGCGGTTGCGGACGAATCGGAATCCGAGGCCGGCGCTGTCAGTGATGAAAGCAGCATGGAGGTGGCACAGGCACTCGCCCCCACGCTCTCCGAACAGTCCGTGGTGCCTGTCGAAGCCGACTTGGATCTGGTCAGCGACACGATCATCGAACCCCTCGACGTGATTCCCACCGCGGCTACGATCGACGAAACCTTCGTGGTCAAGGGAGCCGTCGGTGCGGGCGAGACAGGGGCACGGGGAGCCATCGATCGCCTTACCGGCGAAATTGCCGCATCGCTCGATCGGCATCCAACGGTCGTCTGTTGGGTGTTCGATCAGTCGGTGAGCCTCGCGGGCCAGCGGAAGGAGATCGCCGCCCGACTCGAGCGAGTGTTCGAGGAGCTCGGCGTCAACCGCACCGCCGCGCACAGGCCTGACCTGAAAAACATGGTCGTTGCCTTCGGCAAGAACGCGAAGCTGCTCACGAAAGCCACCGACGATGCGACCGAGGTGGTAAAGGCGATTGAATCGATCCCCATCGATGATTCAGGGATCGAAATGACCTTCACGGCGATTCGCAGCGCCGCTCAGGAAGCGAGCGTATTTCGCCGCGCACCGCGGAAGAACGTGATGATCATCGTGTTCACCGACGAGGTGGGCAACGACCAGAATGAAGCCGACAAGACCGCCGTTTTCTGCCGCACGCTCGGCATCCCGGTCTACGTCGTCGGCGTGCCGGCTCCTTTTGGCACGAAAGAAGTAAAGTTCAAATTCGTCGAATTCGACAAGAAGTACGATCAAGACGTGCAGTGGGCCGTCGTGGAGCAGGGCCCCGAGACGCTCTATCCCGAACTGGTTCATGTCCGTTCGGGAAACCTTGCCGACGAGGCGGTCGACTCGGGCTTTGGGCCCTTTAGTCTCTCGAAACTCTGTGCCGCGACCGGCGGCATATACTTCGCCGTTCACGCCAACCGCGGTGCCCGAGGAAGAGTGAGCAGGCAGGATACCGCGGCAATGTCCTCGCAGCTGCGATATTTCTTCGAGCCCGACATCATGCGGGGCTATGTGCCCGACTACGTCTCGGCTGCCACGATCGACAAGATGCTCGCCGGCAACCGCGCCAAAAAGGTGCTCGTGGAGGCGGCCCGTTCGGTGGAGATCAGCCCGATGGAATCGCCCACGATGACGTTTCCGCGTGTGGACGACGGCGCTTTGTCGCTGTTGCTGAGCGATGCTCAGAAGATGGCCGCCCGCATCCAGCCACGGATCGACGCACTGGCGGAGCTGCTCAAGTCGGGTTTGGCCGATCGTGATGCCGTCAAGGAAAAGCGCTGGCAGGCAGGCTACGACCTGTCGCTTGGCAGGGTGCTGGCCTTGAAGGTGCGGACCGACACCTACAACACGATGCTTGCTCAGGCGAAGTCGGGGATGAAGTTCAAGAATCCCACGAGCGACACGTGGGTGCTCGAGGAGAGCGGCGACGTTTCCAAGGCGGGCTCGCAGACGGAAAAGGTCTCACAGCAGGCCACGATGCTTCTGGAACGGGTGGTGCGGGATCACCCAGGCACGCCTTGGGCACTCCTCGCAGCCGAGGAATTGCGGCGGCCGTTGGGATATACATGGGTCGAGCGGTCCACCGGCGTGAACAAGCCGAAGATGGGCGACGGCGGCGGCGGCGGGGTGCCGTCAGCCGGCGTCGATGACAAGAAGAAGATGCTCGCAGCCCCCAAGCCGAAGCGGCCGCTGAAGAATCTGTAGTCTGGGTTCCGCGGCCCGCACGGCATCATGCCGCTGATTCGTGTCGCCCTTCGCATGTCGAGTCAGGCTGCCAGGTGCCCGCGGCTGTCCAGCGGTAGAAGCCGCCGGCCTCGCAGACCACGAGCGTCAGCCAGCCGTTGCAGACGA
>JBIIMX010000484.1:0-3010 GCA_044337765.1 Pirellulales bacterium
AGGATGCCGATGACGATGCGAAGGCCGTCGACCCCGTCTTCATCGCCGGGTTGCCACCGCTGGACGATTAGGGCGCGTCTGAGTCCCGGTTGGTGCCTGGCTGGTGCCTGCCGGGCCGATAGTCGCGGGGATTTTCGAACGCTGTTCCCCCCGCTCGAGCAAATTTTCCATGCTCGGCGCAGGCCTGGTCCTCATTCGGGCATCGGTGGGCTGGTCGCGTCGGCCTCACAGCGCGTGCATGTCGATCTCGGGCAGTTCGTCGGGCGACGCCTGAACGATTGTCCGGACGTTGAGCCTCACGCGGCCGTCAGCCAGTTCGACCGCCACCGGCGGCCGCTCCGAAGCTGGATGTTGTGCGCGGGACCGAGGGCATGGTGAGCGACATGCCGCGACTGATGGGCATGCGGTCGGCGGACATGCGGCGCGCGGAGATGCCACCGCCGACTGCTGCGACTCATGCGACAAACCGCCCTCCCACGACACCTCCCGGATTGCGTGGGCGAAACTCATGGCGCGGGTGGGTGAGGAGTTTCCTTTTGCGTGCCCGGGGTGTGGTGGCGACATCCGACTCATCGCGTTCATTACCGATCCGGGGCCGATCCGGAAAATCCTCACACACCTCGGCGAACCGCTCGAACCTCCGCCCATCTCTCCCGCCCGTGGTCCGCCGACCGACTGGGGAGAGCTCGTGCAGGTCCACGACGAATGCGACGTGACTCAGACGTCGCCCGACGAACTGCCCGTGATCGACATTCGCAGCCTCTGACGGGATCCCATGTCACGGTGCGGACGGCCCGCAAGAAGAGCGGTTTCAAGACCGGTCTGCGCCGACAAGAAAAATCCGGCCTTGAGCGTGGATAGGACGCTCCTCGGAACCTCCACAATCGGTCCGCATCCAGCCCGACCGGTTCCGGTTGTTGCTCCTCGTGACCCGTCCCGCTCGGCCGACGCTTGCCGAAGTGCCATTGGCCGACCTGTCCTTCGGAGTCAGCCTGGGCGGTGGATTGGGATACTCCTGAAGAGGATGAGGCGTGGCGGAATTTGTAGGCGGCGACGTGGTCGTCGTGCGATTTCCGTTCACCGATCTTCAGTCGAGCAAGCGTCGGCCCACCTAAATAATCGCCAAAAACCTGGCATATCCAGTGAGCAGCCGTGTGGTATCGGCTGCCGTCACTCACACTGGATATACCCATGCACGACAACCTTTCTGGGCGAGCAGCGGAGCTCGCCCATCTCAATGACCTCATTCGCACCAGCCTCTCGCTGGCCGATGCGGCGATCCCTCTCTTCAACGAGCAGTTGCATGCCCTCGCTGAGATGGGAATCGACAACCTCGAGCTGGAGGGGCCGCGAATCTATTCCCGCACGGCAGGCTGGTCGCCCGCATTCGACGACGAGCAGATTATTTTTGCGGCAGCACTCACGATGCCTGGTGGCCTCGGCTGCACGGTTTGGAGTGCCGACGACTACACAACGCGGTACGGCGATTCACACCATGAGCTGCCGGTCCTGCGGGAGCGCTTCGTCGTGTACGACAAGCTCCCGCCAATCGTGCGGGCAATGATTCCGGGCGTTGCCCCGAAGCTCATCGCTGAACTTCTCTCATGCTTCCACGTGCTGGCTCGGTAATGCCGGGTCTGCGGATCTCTCGCCCGGCCGCGGCGTAGCGGCCGGGCCTCTCTTTGTCCGGCAGGCAAGGTGCCTAGCTGGACTGGTTCTCTCGCTGGTGGCGACGCTCGCCGCCGGTGTTTCTCTTGATCCCCGAATGGGAAAGGAATGCGCAGATGTCACTTCATGATGATGAACGTCTTCTCGCCGCCGTCGCGGCTGCTCTTGGCGAGACGATCGCCCTCGTCCGTCACCGCGGCTTCCACATCGATAGTCGTTTGGGTGGTAGCGAGCGGCAGTTGGCGGGCTCGCGGTTTCGACCGGCCACCGACGACGGCGACGATGCCCTCGACCTCGCGGCGTATGGCATCGACTGGGATGCCGGCGACGACGCTCGGCTGCAGCGCCGTGCGCGGCGGGTGAACGGCAAGCGAATTCGCCGCCGGGTGGCGTAGCGACGATTGCGGCAATCACAACCGGCGGCGTGCCGACTGGGGCCGATGTGGCTTCCGGGCACGCCGCCGGTGTTTTGCAGTAAGGACAAACGAAAATGATAAAGTCGAATGACAGGAAATCCAAGGTGGGCCAATGCGGCGGTGCCCAACGTAATCAATGTGGGAGCGGACGGCCTGATCATGGGGCGGATCCAGTGCCGCAGGTGCAATTCCGCAAGCTGCTCGCTGATCTGATCTCGCGGCGGCTTCTCGCAGAACGTTCACCGAGGCGTATGAACCACGCCAGGTAGTGGCTCAGGCAAGTGGATTCACGGGCTGCTGGGCGGGCTTTTCAAGGGGAAAAACAACCTTGGAAATGTTTGGAGCGCGAGCTGCGAATTTCTAAAATGAGGGTGTCCGTGGCAGGAGGCCGCGGGCTGTCGGGAAACCGGCGGCTATCAAAACACCGACGGGGTATGGAGGCTCATGATGGTTTGTCGCGCTTCGTTGCCAGCGCAGCTGGCCCAGGATGCTGATCTTCAAGATGCGCGGCGGCGATTCGAATCGCATTTGCTGCGGACGACGCAGCCGATCCTTGAACGCTATCAATTCGTGGGCCGCGGCTCGGCACGCATGATGCGGGACGTGCATGCAGCGTACGTGGCCGAGTTGCGGATCATCGTGCAGCTACACGCATGGCAGCGAGGCCGGCTCGTTGACCTTTCGCAGATCGGCGTGCCGGCACCTCACGGCATGATCACGAATCTCATCGAGCGTATGAGGGAGGCGCGGCAGGAATACATTGCCTCGGAAGCCTTGGTCCCAACCATCGGTGCGATGGTTTTCTGGTGGTACGAGAACTGCGCCCGGCACGCCCCGGAGCATCTGGATACGGATGTCATTGTGCGGGGCAGCGTCACGAATGACGTAATCGACGAATTGGCGCGGCTTGCGTGGAGCCTGCGTCA
>JBIIMX010000485.1:0-3007 GCA_044337765.1 Pirellulales bacterium
CAGCGGCGGGTTTGATGGCAGACCTCAAAAGGGGACGCAGCTCTTTTCTGTCCATGGCATTCGTTGCCGCCGCGCGATTGGATGCAAGAAACCTGATCGACGCCGCTTACGGATTGCGGGGCGGGAGATTCCTCGGCTCGGGTGCGGGCTGCAGCTTCCACTGCGCATAGGGCGGGCTCCGCGGCGTGGTGTCGATGGCCCGTCCGATTAGCAGCCGCTCAATTTTCTCCAGGTCGATTCGACAGGCACCGACCACGGGGCTCGTGCCCACGAGTAGATTTCCCTCGATGCCCGTGGCCGTCATCCGCAGCCGCTGGGTGCTGCCGCTCACGCTCTCCACGAACAGCCCCTGGCCACCCTGCGGCTGCGGCGGCGTCCACGGCGTTTCCAGATTCTCCGGATGGAGCCAGATCAGCCTGGAAACATCGCTTCTCGGAATGGAGAGCGGCTTGCCCTTGGGATTGGCCTCGACGGCGATGCGAACGGTCTGGGTATCCATCGACACGAGCCTGCCGCGAAGGTAATCCCCCTGCACCGACCGCAGCACATGCGTCGGCGGCTGCTGCCGCTGCGACCGGGGAAGCATCGTCAGACTGCGGAACTTTTCGGCCGTCAACGGTCGTGTACCCCCAGGCACCAGTTCCACTGCCTGCACCTGGTCGGCCGCCACCGTGGCCGGCTCGCCCCCTTGCATGAGCACCCGCACCCCCGCGTCGTCGATCGCCTCGACCCGGCAGGGCAGCGTCTCTCCAGTCCGCAGAATCAACCGGGAGCCGAACCAGTCGGGAGCATTCTGATCGACCTGCGCCACCTCCGGCGGGAGCAGCCGGTCCTGAGCCTGCAGCGCCTGCTGCAGCAGCTGCGGATTCCCGCCAAGTTGCGGAATCGGCTGACGCACCAGGCCGACTTCCCGCGACTTTTCCTGCCCGTTCATCTGCAGCCGCAGCTGCAGTTTGCTCCCCACCCTGCCCCGCAGCAGATGCTGCGCGTCTTCCATCGACAGCCCGGCGGTGTCCACGAACCGTCCGTCCCCGCGGGGCGCGATGGCGAGGATCATCTCACCCGATTTGACTCGAGCACTCTCGGCGGGAGAGCCGGCGATCACTCCAACCACGGCCGGCCGGTTGTTCACCGTGCCGATATGGCTGCCCATGCCACCGACCGCATTGGCCCCGGATGCAGCCACGTCTCCCGAGGGCGTCTCGACATACGTGATCGTCGCCTGCGGCTGGCCGCCGTCCTCCGGCATCACGAACGGACTCGCATTCAGGCTTCCCAGCGGCTGCCAGGCAATCGCCGCAGCGGCCGGGGGATCACCGCCCGTTGCCCCGTCGTCCTTTACAAGGCAGCCCCAGAGCGAACCTGCCGGGCAGGCGAGTCGGCCGAGCCTGCCGGAAAGTTTCTGTTCTTTCGCGGGCTGCTCGAGGCTGACGACCGTTGCCAGCGTCGCGATCGGCATGGACACCGGCTCCTCGATGGCTGGATGCGCGAGCCACACGGCCCCCTCCTCCACCCGCAGCAGTTTTCCACTCAGGCGGGATCCATACACGTCGGTGGCCTGCAAGCCTCGCCGACCAGCGATCTTCCGCTCGCCTGTCGCGTCCGCGGCGGACGGAAACAGCATCTCTTCAATGGTGTCGAGCGGGATCCGCCGCGGCTCTCCACCCGCCGCGTCGGCCGCGGCACGCACCAGAGCAGTTCCCGAACCCTTTTCCACTCCCGCCACGACCGCCGCCAGCGACTCGCCGTCGCGAAGCCGGATCGCTCCCTCGCGCGTGTCATCAAGCGAGAGTGAGCCGCCCCGCCACGGGGAAACCCGGAGCGAGTCGAGGGCGGCGGTTCCCGTGACAACCGTGAACTGAACGCCGCCGCCAGTCTTTCCAGCGGCCGACGGAATCGCCAGATCAGCGATCGGCTTGTCTGCGTCGGGCAGCATCACGGCAAGCCTGCCGGCATCCTGATCGACGAAGACCGTCAGCGTCAGGCCGTCCGCGGGCAGATCACCACACGGCTCGAGGTCGGCGGCACTGTCGCCGTCGGTGGAACCTTTTTCTTCACGCACCGCCACCATGCCGTCGGGACCGAGTTCGAGCCGGTAAGCCCCCGTCACCTCCTGGGCCCCGCCCATTCCCACCGCGATCTGCACGGTCGGCCGCTGCTTCCAGGAAAGCGAAAGATCGTATCGCGTGCGGGGGCCCGACTTGAAGTCACGAAAGAGCTTGGCCCCTAACGCGGTGCTGATCAGCCGGCCGCTCTCCTCCCGCCACGTGTCAGGCTTGCCCTGTTGCCATGAGACCAGCCCGTCACTCACCATGAAGGTCGCCCTGGCCTCGCCGTGGAACAGGCTCTTCACGGCATCCCGCCGCACCACCAGCCTGGCGGGCGACGCTGCCGAGCCGATCGTCGCAACGATGTGCCGCTCATCGATCGATTCGATGCCGCCCACAAGCTGATCGCCGGTGGCAAGTTCGATCCGCCAGTCTCCGGCAGCCTCGGGAAGCCGACTCTCGTCGCTCTGCGGAAACCGAATGCCCACGATCCTGTCGAGGGCAAACTCAAACGGCCCGACAAACGCCGGCGACTGCCAGAGAAACGTCGTCCGAGAACCGATTGCCTCGGCCGGAGCATCGACAAGCCTGCCGGCGAGCGAGCCCGCCTGCGGGAGATCGAGCATCGCCGGTAGCGAACTGCCGTCGGGCTCCGCCGCAGCATTTTCCGCCGCAGCGTCGGCACCGACAAACCCCACGGTCGCCAACACCACCAGCACCACGAACAGCCACGGGCCTCGGAGCCAGCAACTGCGGTCACGATGGTTCATGTGCCCGCGAACGTCGTGCGACATCGGTTCACCATGGGGGACGGATCGGAACGGGAGGAGCAGTCGGCGCCGACGGTCAGCGTTCGTAGATCGGCAAAAACCGAAAGTTGACCGCCAGCGACAACAGCGTGAGCGACGTGCCCGCGATCTGGCCGCCATCCGGTCCGTTCTGCGCTGCGAGGCTGCCAT
>JBIIMX010000559.1:0-3004 GCA_044337765.1 Pirellulales bacterium
CGCATGCCCATGTGACCGGACCATGGAAAACGTTCCATCGGCCGCGGGATGAGGGTTTCGAATTCGAGTCGACGGGGCACGCGGGCCTGCACGACACAGGCAGCGGCCGCCCGCG
Source organism: Pirellulales bacterium (assembly GCA_044337765.1). GTDB lineage: Bacteria > Planctomycetota > Planctomycetia > Pirellulales > UBA1268 > CAMCQY01. The sequence goes on from JBIIMX010000559.1 coordinate 116, forward strand.
CCGGACCGGTCAACGCCGCCACCGCGTCATCGAGGTTGGCGAGCGTGGCCGAGAGTCCCCAACTGATGACATCGGGCGAGAGGGCCCGCAGGCGTGCCAGGGCCAGCTCCGTCTGCACGCCCCGCTTGGTGGAGAGGAGTTCGTGCCACTCGTCGACGACGATCGTCTCGAGCCCGGAGAAGACTTCGTGTGCATCCTCGAGCGACAGCATGATCGAGAGGGTTTCGGGAGTCGTCACGAGCGCCGCTGGAGGGTTCGACCGCAGGCGACGACGATCGGTGGCAGAGGTGTCACCGGTGCGGAGGCCCACGCTCCAGCGGCCGGGCAGCCATTCCTTGGAGAGATCCGCAAGCGGCGCCTCGAGCGCCCGCACGGTATCGGCGGCCAGAGCCTTGAGCGGAGTAAGCCAGACGACCCGCAGCCGGTCGGAGGGGCCCCTCGCTCGTGCCCACGCAAGTGCCCCGAGCCATGCGGCCAGCGTCTTGCCCGTGCCGGTGGGCGCGTGCACGAGGCCGCTTTTGCCTCGGGCCATTTCCCGCCAGACCTCAGTCTGAAAGGGAAACGGCTTCCAGCCACGGGCTGCGAACCATGCGGCCGGCCCGCCGGTGTCAGGCGGCCGGCCTGCGCCGGCTCGCGGCAGCCGACGGCCGCGGACCTGCGGCCTCTTCATGGCACGGCCTCCTCGGAGACGCCGCCGCCGACCGCCCCCATGTCGATGAGCCGCATGAGCTCGGCGAGCGTGCCCGCCTCGGGCGGCGTCTTGTCTCTTCGCCACCGCACGATCCGTGGAAACCTCACCGCCACGCCCGCCTTGTGCCGCGTCGAACGGGAAATGCCCTCGAACGCCAACTGCAAGACCTGCGTCGGCTGCACCACCCGCACCGGCCCGTGCCGCTCGAGCGTGGTTGCCCGCACGATCCGGTCGAGTTCGACGATCTCCGCGTCGGCGAGTCCCGAATAGGCCTTGGCCACCGGCACGAGCCGCCCATCGTGCCAAACCCCGAGGGTGTAGTCGCTGTGCAGTCCGGCCCGCCGGCCGTGTCCGGCTTGGGCATAGAGCAGCACCGCGTCGATCTCCAGCGGTTCGACCTTCCACTTCCACCAGTCGCCGCGGACGCGGCCCACGCCGTAGCAACTGTTCCGCCGCTTGAGCATGAGTCCCTCCACGCCCCGTTCCCGCGACCTGCTCCGCGCCGCTGCAAACGCCTCCCAGGAATCTCCGTCGACGCACGGCGAGTGGAGCAGCCGCACCGGGCTCGCTGGAGCCTGCGGCAAAGCCGGTGAAGCACCGCTGTCGGAGGGAGCGACGCCGGCGGTGCAGGGCAGGGGAACGATCGATTCGAGCCGCCGTCTTCGTTCGGCCAGCGGCAGGTCGCGGATGTCGATACCGTCGGCTTCGAGCAGATCGTAGGCCACGAAGACGCAGGGGACGTCCTCGAGAAGCTTCTTGGGCACACGACGGCGGCCACTCCGCCTCGAGACCGCGGCGAAGCCGAGCAGCGTGTTGTCGCGCACGGCCAGAAGTTCGCCGTCGAGCACCGTGCCCGCTGGCAACGCGGCGGCCGCTGCGATGATCTCCGGAAACGACTCGTTGACGAGTTCCTCGCCGCGGCTCCAGAGCGTGGCATCAACGCCACGGCGGACGAGTTGTGCCCGCATGCCGTCCCACTTCCATTCCGCGACCCAGTCGGCGACGGGCCCCAGGTCGCTTGGCGTGCCGGCGACTCCCGATGCCAGGAAAAACGGATAAGGACGCCGGGCGTCGGCCTCGGTCGGCTCGCTCTTCATGAGACTCCGATACGAGTCGGCGTCGGTGATGCCATCGCCCATGAGCCGGTGGGCCATCACCGCGGGATCGACGCCGGCCACCTCCGCCAGCGCCCGGGCCACGAGCGTCCGCGACACGCCCACGCGGCAGCCGCCGGTGAGCAGTTTGTGCCACACGATCCGCTCCCGCGGGGCGAGCCGCCGCCAGACATGCTCCACGGTCACCCGCTTCAACTCGTCGCCCGCCGTTCGCAGGTCGACGATCGTCGTCTGCATGCACTCGGCCAGTCCCATGCCGACGCCCTCGGTCGTCGCGTCTGGGCCGGAGTGTGGCAGCACCAGGGCCAGCGTCTCGGCCAGATCGCCGACGTGCGCATAACACTCCTCCACGAGCCAGAGCGGAATGCCGGCGGCCTCGGCGGCCCACTCGCGAAGCAGCGTGGTCGAGACGGCCCGCAACTGCCGGCCCCCGGAGAGCACCTCGATCGCGCAGGCCGCATCCTCGGGAGAGGCCTCCGCGAAATACTCGCGGAGAGCATCCACCTTCTCGTTGGTGCTCGAGGTGGCGTCGAGTCGCCAGTAAAGATCGGTGAACCGCTTCATGGCATCCTCTCCCCGAACGCGTCCGGGGAGACCGGTGGTTCGCCAGAGGAGTCTTGATCGTTCTCAACGTCGCCGTCGGCCTCACCCTCGGACACCGCCGCATCGGGCACTGCCTCCCCGGAGAACCGTGTCGGCAGCACCGCGGCATCGACGCCCCGTTCCCGCAGCAGTCGCGTGAGCGTGTCGGTGAAGCCGTGGGTGACGAGCACACGGCGGGCCCGCGAGGCTGCGATTGCGGTGAGCAGACCCGGGAAGTCGGCGTGGTCTGAGACGACGAAGCCCTTGTCGAAGCCCCGCCGCCGTCGCACGCCGCGGAGCGTCATCCAGCCGGACGCCATCGCCACGCTCGTCTCGCCGAAGAGCCCCAGCCAGCGGCTGCCTGCCACGCTTGGCGGCGCGATTACGAGCGCCCGGCCGCCTCCCATCCTGCGCGTGCGGGGTGGCACGCGGTCGATCGGTGGGAGTCGCACGCCGCTGGCGCGGTAGGCATCGACCATCTTCATCACGGCACCATGTCCG
>JBIIMX010000486.1:0-3004 GCA_044337765.1 Pirellulales bacterium
GCCCGCTGGAAGAGCGATTGAAACGGCAGGCTGATGCCGATCCTCGCATCCGCTTTTTCGGCTTCGTCACCGAGGCACACTACAGCGAGATGCTGCAACGGGCGGCATTGCTGATCAATCCGCGACCATCTCAGCTGCTGGAGAGCCGTTACAACTTTCCATCGAAACTGATGGAGTATCTGGCGGCCGGCCGGCCCATCGTCTCCACTGCCACCTCAGACGTGGCCGAACACTACGGCAGCGACGTCATCGTGCTCGACGACGAGACGCCGCAGGGGCTCGCGCGATGCATCGAACGCTCGATCGCCCTTTCGGCCGAGGAACGAGCAGTGTTGGGCAGACGGGCCAGAGCCGCCGTCGAGGGCGTCACCTGGCGAACCGAGGTCGAGAAGATCCTGGCATTCATACAGTCGCTGAAGGCCCCACCCCCCGCGACGCGGTGAGATGCGATCCCCGATCTCTTGTGCCGGACGGATCGAATCACTTGGCCGAGCCTGTCCCTTTCAGCGCATGGTAGAGGCGATAGATGTATGGATTGTGTATCGCGGACATCTGCACACACTCCGATACGGAGAACCGTCCCTGGCACATGCCGAGCAACCGCTTCGCTTCGTGACGCCCGACATCAGTGACAAGATCCGGCGTGCATCGCAAGGCTGCGCAGAGTGACTCACGGTCACGGCATCGCAACGACAGCTCGGCGATATCGAGAAAACGAGCGACCACCCGCCGTCGATCGTATCGACTGACAATCGATTCGCGTATGGACTGGGGGTCGAACGGCAACGAACCCGATCGGTGGAGATCGTAGAACCGCAGCAGGACGTCTGGAAGCCCTCTCGCCGAGGCAGCGACCATCCCTTGCCCCCCGACGATCTCGATCTGTGCATTGTCCTTATGAGGCCGCGCGGCGGTGACAACGGGACTCCCGCACGACATGGCTTCAGCCATGACGAGACCAAACGACTCCCCGATCTGCGAGGCGTGCAAGAGGCAGTCGATGGTGGAATAAAAAACGGCCAGTTGCGCATCGTCGAGCATCTTGGGAGCGAACCGGACAAGGCGTTGGAGGTGCGTCGGAACCAACGTCTGCACGGCAGGCCGAACGTCTGCTGCATCCTCCACGCACAGCAGATAGACGTCACCGCGTCGTTCCGCCAGGCTGACGAACGCGCGAAACACGTCCGGCGACCACTTTCCCACTCGGCCGCACAGGAAGCCACCCTGCGGAATGTCGTGCTTCTCCCGCAAGCCAACAACGTCGCTTCTCGACGCGGGCCGGAATGACTCAGTCGAGAGGGGATACGGCAGGACGGTCGCAGCCCGCAGCCGATCGTGCCTCGCCCACTTCGACCACCGATAGAGATTCCACTTGGATAGTTGCAGGTGGACGTCGATCAACCGTCCTCCCGCAGTGCCGTCAAAGCGTCCGAAGACATTTGTCTCGAGGATGCGGTTATGAGCCGTCTTCACCTCGCTGCAGATCATCGACTCCTTTTTGCAGGGCAATCCACGTCGGTGTATGTGCACGATATCGGCATCATATTTTCTCGCGTGCTGCAACGCACCCTCGAGGTCCGTGCCGCCGATCCACACCGGCATGCCTGCCTGCTGCAGATTCGCAGCCCGCGGACCGCCCTCCGCATGCGCCAGAACGGCAACTTCAACACCCCTGCTCTTCAATTCAATCGCATAGTCCTGGGCCGCACGCTGCGTACCTCGGTGCCCCAGGTCATTGACGACGCTCAGAATCTTCATGGATGGCATCTCCTCATAACTGCTCTCGTGTCACCAGGCGTCAGGGCCGCCGTGGCGCACTCCCATCCCCCCAGGCTGCAGACAGCAGGGCATTCCACGACTGTGTGACCCACGATCTATTCACGTCCGCCCACGTCCGCCCACGTCCGCTCACGTCCGCCCACGTCCGCCCACGTCCGCCCACGTCCGCTCACAGTCGCAGAAGAGCGCGAAGCCGTGGATAAAGCATCAACTCGACGGCAAAGCAAAACAACAGGGTGACGGCCACATACAAGAGTGTCTCCAGAAACGGACTTCCGAGGAAATCGAAATAGCTGGCGACACCGATGCTCCGATAGTGAATGACGTAGAGAGAGAACGAGATGGGGGCTATGAACGCACATCTGCCGATGGTCCGGTCAAATCCCACCCACTCGCACCTGCGCCAGACGAACGCCAAGAGCACGAGCACGACCGCGCCGAGAAGATGCCTGGGCTCTGCCACAGGATACACGCCCAGCCCCAGGGGCTTTCCGGCCCGCCACCAATCGTAGGTGACGCACAGGCCCGGAATGGCGCTCAATGCCGCGTAACCGAGGGGAATGCGCACATCCCTCAGACGCAAAGTCCCGCTCGAACGCAAGCATTCCGCGGCATGAACACCGATCCACCAGATCGACAGATAGACGAAGAGCCTGCTGACTGGATTGGGAAGGAATGCGTACAGAATGGAGTTGGCGACGGCCAGACAGCCCACCGCGTGCACCCGCCACGGCACCGCCGTCAGCGCATTCACGAGCGGAAAGAGCATGTAGAACCACCATTCATAATGGAGTGACCAGAGCGGCGTGTCGCCGTACAACGGATCGCAGATCACGGCCGGCCGGCCGTAACTCCAGTCCTGAAGCATCAAAAGATTGCCGATCCATTGGAATGCCGGCTGATGGACGAAATGCCCAGCCTCCGCCCAGGCAATGAGGCATAGGGCCAGCATGGCACATCCCCACACCGAATAGATCCGGATGAATCGCTTCAAAAAATAACGGCCGAATGGCACACCCGTATCCTGCGTGCCCGCAGCCCACCGAATGACGAATCCTGACAGAATGAAAAACATGATCACGGCTTCCTGGCCGAAGCTCAGGGCTACGCGACCGGGAAAAGCCATCCGATCGTGATGAATCATGTGCGTCACGCACACATAGAGTGCCGCGAAACCGCGAACGGCCTCGAGCCGCTGAAATTTCATCGCTTCAGAATGTTCCGT
>JBIIMX010000487.1:0-3001 GCA_044337765.1 Pirellulales bacterium
CTTTCGGCGGTCCGTTCGGCGGCTTCTTCTCAGGCTCGGTCTCCAGTTATGTCATCGGTCCGCGCTGGTGTGTTCCCGGATACTTCGGCGCATGGCGTGGCTACGGTTGGCCCGGCTATGGTTGGGGAGGCGGCTACGGACTGCCATGCACCTACTATCCCTACCCGTATGGTTATGGCTGCTGGGGCTATTCACCGATCGTCGTCTCCCCTTTTGGCGGGTCGATTGCGCCGGTCTACGGCCCGGCCGGCGTGCTGCCTTTCATGGGACTCTCCGCGCGAGCGGCCACCAGCGTTCCAGGCGGTGGACCTATCGCGCCGCCAGTTCCGCAACTCGCCCTCGGGAAAATCGCTCCCGCGCCGGCGATCGCGGTGCGGGCGAGCAACGGCGTCGCCCGACTGCGAGCTGCCAGGCTCGTGGCCGTCGGCGACAGGCATCTGCGGACCGCCTTGCAGTCGCCCGCGAAGCTGGCTGCGGCCCTCGATGCCTACCGGCGTGCTGCCACGATCGCTCCCGATCAAGCGGACACGTTCCTGCGGCAGGCAATCGTGCTGACAGCCTTGGAGCGAGCCGACGATGCCGCAAAGGCGGTCAGTCGTGCCGTGAACATCGATGCCCGTCTTGGTGACGATGCGAAGGCAGCAGTGGCGGCGCAGGATCGGCTGCCCCCGGATCCGGTGTTTGGAGACAGGCCGGACAGCGGCCCCACGACGCTGGCCTCCCGGAGCACAGGTCTTCTGGCCCGGATCTTCCGGGATGACCCCGCCGGCGGCGGTGCCGCCGTGCCGGCCGAGGCCAACTGGATCGCCGTCCGGTGGTCGCGGCAGTGGCAGGGACAATTCAATGCCGTTGCTGCCAGATAGCAGATCGGACGTGCAGGGCCTCCCCGAGGGGATAAACGTGGGTATGCTGTCGGCATCATGGCACCCCCATCCAACCCCGTTGTGTCTGCACCACCGTCGATCGAGCTGAACCGAATCGATCTCAACTCTGCCGACGGTCGGCTGCGGCTGGATGCGCTGCGGGCCAAACTCGTCTCGCAGGGCGAGGTAGTGAGCCCCTCTGGACGGCAGCGGACCATCGACGTCTTCGGTGAGGCCCTCACGCCACGACAGGTTGTCGAACGGATCTGCGGCGACGTGAAGGCCAAGGGGCTCGAGGCCCTTCTCGACTATACGCGGCGGATCGACGGCGCGGCAGTCTCTCGGGATTCGCTCGTGGTCGATGCGGCCGCTTTATCGGCCGCCCACGCGGCCGTAGAGCCTGGCTTCCTCGCCGCTGTGCGACGCATCAAGGGGAATGTCGAGCGTTTTCAAGCGGCCCTTTTGTCCCGCGATGTCGAGGTGCCGTTGGCGGGAGGCGGTTGTCTGCGACAGCGGTACGTGCCGCTGGATCGCGTGGGGGTGTGTGTGCCCGGCGGTGCTGCAGCCTATCCGTCGACGCTCCTTATGACCGTCGTGCCGGCCCGCGTCGCCGGTGTGAAGGAGATCGTCGTCGTCGCTCCGCCAACGAAGTTCGGCTCGGAGAACATCCATGTCTTGGCGACCTGCCACGAACTGGGCGTGACGACGGTCTTGCGGGCCGGGGGTGCACAGGCGGTGGCGGCGATGGCCTACGGCGTGGAGGGGCTTGCGCGGGTCGACAAGATCGTCGGCCCCGGCAACCTCTTCGTGGCGCTCGCCAAGGAGCATGTCTACGGCGATGTCTCGATCGATTCGATCGCCGGCCCCAGCGAGATCGTGATCGTCGCCGATGCGGCTGGCCAGCCCGAATACATCGCGGCCGACATGCTTGCGCAGGCGGAGCACTCGCCAGGTTCGGCGATCCTGCTCACCTCGAGCGCGGCGCTCGCCGACCGTGTGACCGAGGCCCTCGAACGGCGGCTGGCGGTGCTCGAGCGGAGCGACCTCACCCGCGACAGTCTCGCGCGGTTTGGCGCGATCGTGGTGACGCGGAGCGACGAAGAATCGACCCTCTTGGCCGATGAACTCGCGGCCGAGCACCTGTCCATCGACACGGTCGATCCGGAGGCGACTCTCGCGAATATCCGGCATGCCGGCGCGGTGTTCCTGGGGCCCTACAGCCCCGTGGCGGCGGGCGACTATGCCGCCGGCCCTTCGCACGTGCTGCCCACTGGCGGCACGGCCCGGTTCGCCGCCGGTCTCTCGGCCAACGAGTTCCTCCGGGGAGGGAGCGTGCTCCGGCTCGCCCGGGCCGACCTCGCGGCGCTGGCCACCGACATCGCGACGATCGCCGATACCGAAGGCCTCACGGCCCACCGGCGCAGCGTGGAGGTCCGGCTGGCGTCTTCGGAAAACACGGGGCCATGACGACGCACCCGTCCGCGGTTGCCCGGGTCGCGGTCGTGGCATTCTGGGTCGCGACGGGAGCCGCGGCCGGCGAGCCTTTGGGCATCGGCAACCACACGCTGTCCCTCGATGTTGCCGGCCGGCAACGATCCGCGATCGTTCACGTCCCGCCACGGTATGACCCCGCCATCCCCATGCCGGTTGTGCTCGCCTTTCACGGCGGCGGCGCGAATGCCGACAACATGGTCCGCTTCAGCGGTCTCGACGACAAGGCCGACGAGGCCGGTTTCGTCGCGGTCTATCCCTCCGGCACGGGCCGGCTGCAGAGAATGCTCACCTTCAATGGCGGCAACTGCTGCGGGCAGGCTGCGGCCACCGGCGTGGATGACGTGGAGTTCACCCGCCGGCTTCTCGATGAACTCGCTGCGGTCGTGACGATCGACCCGAAGCGGGTGTTCGCCACTGGTATGTCGAATGGCGGCATCATGGCCTACCGTCTGGCGTCGGAACTTTCCGATCGCATCGCCGCCATCGCGCCGGTGAGCGGGCCGATGGGAACGAAGACGTGCGCTCCCCGGCGGCCGGTCTCCGTCATGCATTTCCATGGCACCGACGACGACTTCGCCCCGTTCCACGGTGGCCGGGGAAAAGGGGTGTCAGGAACCGATTTTTTTTCGGTAGCCCACTCGATC
>JBIIMX010000488.1:0-2999 GCA_044337765.1 Pirellulales bacterium
AGGCGTCGGGCTCCGGCGGAAGCACCGTGCTGGCCGGCGCCGTCGGAGACGCTGACTGTCGATGACTGTTCGACTCCCGCAAGGAAGCCCCTTCCTCGCGGGCAGGTGGCTGCAACGGTCGCCTCGGCTGCCACCGGGCTTGGTCGGCGTGCCAGAGGAAGGCGCGATCGACGGCGTCGAGCCTGGCGGTGGTGGGCGTCATGGAGTCACGCTCCTCGCCTCGCCGGCAGTCGCTGGCAACTCTTGGGCCAGCCGTTCCGGTCGCTGCATCCTGGCCGCCTCCAGCCGCCGCTGATCGTTCCGCAGTGCGGCAGCCCAGAAGACTGCCGCCACCGCCGCCAGAGCGATCACAGACGGGGAGACGAGGCGGGTAGGCCTGGAACGGCCGCCTGAGCTACGCGGCGGAAGCGGAGAGATGGATGGCGTCTCATCCATGCGCTCCGCGTTCTGCAGGTTGGCCGCAGGGGGCTGAGCTTCCGGGCTCGAGACCGGCTCGCTGGCCACAATCTCCGGCCTCTGCGACACGGAAACCCGAGGCGGCACCGGAACCACAGCCATGGAGGCGGCGGAGTCGGGGATCTCCGGAATGTAGGCTAAAACCTCCATGGATATCGCTCACCCTTGCCGTTCCCGATCCCCTGCAAGACCATCGTCGCCCCGGCGCGGCAGCCTTGAACGCCGCGGCATGCCGTCGGACGCCGCCCCCACCACGGCAAGGTCGGCGGGCATAAAGCCCACTCCCCCCAGCGCAGTGCGCCCCATCCACCCAATCGCCTATGATCAAGGGGCAAAGTATCATCCGCCTGGGCAGGATATGCCGATCATGACCAGTTTCATGACAGGCTCGCGGCCCATGCCGGAATTTCAGTCCGTTCCCACCGAGTCATAAGACACCTGATGGCCTCATCCACGCCCACCACCCGCGTCGACTCCCTCCACGCCCTCCTCTCCAACCGCATCGCCGTCCTCGATGGAGCGATGGGCACCATGGTGCATGCCCTGGGGCTCGACGAGCAGGGATTCCGCGGGGCTCCGTTCCGCGACCACCCCAAGGATCTGAAGAACTGCATCGACGTGCTCGTGCTCTCGCAGGGGGACGCGATTCGGGGCATCCATGCGGCCTATCTCGAGGCGGGCGCGGACATCGTCGAAACCAACACCTTCGGGGCGACGAGCCTGGCGTTGGCCGACTTCGGCCTGGCCGACCGCACCCGCGAACTGAACCTCGCTGCAGCCCGCCTGGCCCGCGAGGCAGCCGACGCCGCAACGGCCAAAACCCCGGACCGGCCGCGGTTCGTGGCCGGCTCGATCGGCCCCACGAACAAACAGCTGTCGATTGCCGGAAACGTCGCCGATCCCGGTCACCGCGACGTCACCTTCGACCAGATGGTCGCCACCTACCGCGAGCAGATCGAGGCGCTGATTGAAGGGGGCGTCGATCTGCTCCTGGCGGAGACCGCTTTCGACACCCTCGTCCTGAAAAGCTGCCTCTACGCCATCGAGCAGGTGTTCAGTGACACCGGCGTCCGGCTGCCGGTGATGGCGTCGTTCACCGTGTTCGAAGGGGGCCGCACACTTTCGGCCCAAACCGTCGAAGCCTGCTGGACGAGCCTCAGCCACGTCGATCTCCTCAGCGTGGGAGTCAACTGCGCACTCGGCCCCGAAAAGCTGCGAACGCATCTTGCCGACCTGTCGCGGATCACCCCCCGACTGGTCAGCTGCTACCCCAACGCCGGCCTGCCCAACGCCTTGGGCGGCTTCGACGAGACGCCCGAGGCCATGGCGAGCGTGCTCGGCGAATTTGCGAAGGAAGGCTGGCTCAACATCATCGGCGGCTGCTGCGGTACGACGCCGGCCCACATCAAGGCCATCGCCGAGGCGGTCGGGAAGTATCCGCCTCGAAAGCCCGCCGTGCCCTCGAGTCGCAGCCGCTACTCCGGCCTCGAAATGCTGGAGATCAGGCCTGAGAGCAGCTTCACCATCGTCGGCGAACGGACCAACGTCACCGGCTCGCGGGCCTTCGCCCGGCTCATCAAGGAGGAGCGGTACGAGGAAGCACTGAGCGTCGCACGGCAGCAGGTCGAAAACGGCGCCAACATCATCGACGTCAACGTCGACGAGGGCATGCTCGACGGCCCGGCCGTGATGACCAAGTTCCTCACGCTCCTTTCGAGCGAGCCCGACGTCGCCCGAGTGCCCGTGATGGTGGACAGCTCGCGATTCGAGGTGCTCGAGGCCGGCCTCAAGTGCATTCAGGGCAAGGGCATCGTCAACTCGATCAGCCTCAAGGAGGGGGAGGAGACGTTTCTGCGGCACGCGAGGACGATCCGCCGTTATGGCGCCGCCGTCGTCGTCATGGCCTTCGACGAGGAGGGGCAGGCCACCGACGTTGAACGTCGCGTGTCGATCTGCAAACGGGCCTACACACTGCTGACCGAGCAGGCCGGATTCCCCCCCGAAGACATCATCTTCGACCCCAACATCCTCACGGTGGCCACCGGCATCGAAGAGCACAACCGCTATGCCCTGAACTTCATCGAGGCGACCCGTCTCATCAAGCAGGCGATGCCCCTTGTGAAAGTGTCGGGAGGTGTCAGCAACATTTCCTTCTCTTTCCGCGGCAACGAAACGGTGCGTGAGGCGATGCATTCGGCATTCCTCTACCACGCCATCCAGGCCGGCATGGACATGGGAATCGTCAACGCGGGCCAGTTGGCCGTTTACCAGGACATCGACAAGGACCTGCTCGAACGCATCGAGGACGTGCTTTTCGACCGCCATCCCGCAGCCACCGACCGACTCATCGAATACGCCGAAACGGTCAAGAAGCGCGATCCTGCCGACACGGCAAAGGCCGATGCCTGGAGGACCCTTGACGTCGAGTCGAGGCTCACGCACGCCCTCGTGAAAGGGCTGGCCGACCATGTCGAAGAGGACGTGGAAGAAGCGCGACAGCACTACGACACGAGCCTGCAGATCATCGAAGGCCCGCTGATGCG
>JBIIMX010000490.1:0-2997 GCA_044337765.1 Pirellulales bacterium
TGGATGTCGAGGGTTCGAGTCCCTTCGCCCGCTCTTTCTGTTTTGACGGAATCACGCGTGAATCACGCGAGTTCTTGGTCTTCTTTGCGCGGGCGGATTTTTCGCCCGATGGACTGCGGTGCCCTGCAGAGCCCTCTAAAGCCCCCCGCTCCCCTGAGGTTGGTACAACAATTTGTACAACGGGGTTGGGGACCTCCGTCGAACCCGCGGACGCCAGCATCGGGGTGGGCGTCGGCAGCGCGGGCAGCAAGTTGACCGCCTTCGTCACATCGAGGTGCTTCTCGTCGGCGTAGGTCTTCAGGACCAAGCCCGGGTTGCCTATCGCGGGGGTGGTTCTTGAGGAGGTTCGACTATGATGTCCCAGGTCATCTGGTCGGGCACAGTGAACGTAAGCCCGGAGGTATTGGGGTTCTGGAACCTGTCGTGAACCCGGTGAACGACCTTGCCGGTGGCGAAGTCGAGCAGATCCGAGTCGAGGATCGCCACCTGCCACGTGCCCGGCCGCATGCCATCCCGCTCCTTCAACGTGCCCATCTGGAACGTGCCGTCGGCATTGATCCGCCCCCGAGCGCTGCGGCCGTCGCCGAAGTCGATGGCGACCCGACCGGACGTGAGGGGCGAGCCATCGGCGAAATGTACGCGGCCAGAGACGCGATGGAGATTCGAACGGCCGCAGGCCGAGCAGGTGAGCAAGATCATTGCAGCCACGAGCAGCGACGCCTTAAAAGGCGTCGCCCGCGCGGGAGGGTCGCAATGGGCGGCGGTCGTCTGCATAAGTTCATGCATCACGGCAGCGCCTCCGAGCTGCCGTCCCGCCGATCTCCGAGGTTGCTCAGGACGGCGTCGCTGATGTCCACCGACACCGTTCGCACCGCTCCATCCGCCATGAGGAAGTTGCAGACGCCGGGGTGCCACGAGCCGGTCGTCGTCTGAAAACTCCACTCGTCCGCTGAGCGGGCAATTCCGCCGATGTTCACGGCGCACGTCATCACGTGGTATGTCCCGACAGCCCCGATCGACGTCAGGGGCGGATTGTCGTAGCCATTCGATCCGCAGCTGCCACGCGCGGCAGTGCAGAGGGCCTTGCCAAGGTCGATACTGGCGATGTGCTTTTCCGCCAGGATCGCGGTTTTGCTCAGCCCGTCGGAGACGTCCTTGATTCTGCTGCGGGGCCGCCAGCCGGCGTAATTCGTCGTCGCGGTCGCCGCCTTGTGCGTGATGATGTCGCCGCTGCCGTCGGTGGGGCCCATGGCCAGGTTGAGCACCTGCCGTCCCAGGCCAGTCAGGTTCTTCGCCTGGCTGTCGATGTAGTTACCTTGCTTCGTGTTCAGCCAGATCGAGGATCGGTGATCGTTCTGGATATTCCAGTTGGTGTTCAGAAAAACGATGCCGTAGTCGATTGTGGCATATGGTGTGCCAGCCGAAAATGCACGGCGAAATCCGCGGGTCGGACAGTTCTGGTACGGGATGCGGGCCGTCCGCAGGGTTGTGTAGTTCTTGAGCGATGTCGCGTTACCGAGGCCCGTGCTGGCGAGATACATCGCCTCGTTGTAGTCGATCTGCTGGGCGATCTCGTTCTGCTCGGCGTAGGGAAGGATCAGCCCGAAGAACGGGATGCCCTGCGGCCCGCTGTTGGTGCTGTAGTCGCTACCCGTCGAGGACGGCGGGAATGCCATGCGAGCGCTCTCGAAGTTGTGGGTGGCGATTCCCATCTGTTTCATATTGTTGATGCAGGCGGACATGCGGGCCGACTCGCGGGCCGCCTGCACCGCTGGCAGGAGCAGCCCTACGAGCACGCCGATGATCGCGATCACGGCCAACAGTTCCACGAGGGTGAACGCGCGAATGCGGTTAGCGGCAGCGGCAGTTCTGCCGCCGCGGCATTGTGGGGAGGTTGTTCTGAACATGGACATGACTAGCACTCCTTCCTACTGATACTCGGACCGGCCCCAGGTGGCAGCCCGCTCGAACACGAAAATACGATCTGCTTCGGCGAGGTTACGGACCTCGACTACCTGGTCACGCCACAGGCGACCCGACTCGTCGCTCCAGTAGGCCTGCCAGGAGACAGGAAGCGTGTCGCCCGGCTGCGGGGGATCGACGGCGGCGTTCAACAGCCGCCATGGGATCGCGTATTCGAGGCGATAGCCCCGACGATCCTCGTCCATCGCAAACGCTCCTTCGGCACCGGATGGGTTCACCACCACCTCGGCCATGTCCATCCCGCGGGCGATCGACAGGCAGGGCGTGCGGCTCGCGGCGTGATACCACATGAGCAGGTGCGAGAGCCGGGGGTTTCGTGATCGTGCGACCTGCTCCGCATCGGGCATAATCTGATGCTGCTGGAAGTATGCGGGCCCGTCCGCGTCCACCGGCCAGCCCAAGGCACGGTCGGTCGACAGCCGCACATGCAGGCCGCCCCCCCGCCAGGCCTCCGCGGCGTCAAACTTCGGATCGAACGCATTCCGCATCGGGGCGGGATCGCGGATATGCGCGGCGATGTAGAGCCGGTCGGCGTCGTGCATCATCCAGCCGGAAATGGCATCATCGGGCGAGGTGTCAATTCGCTGCCGATGAAAGCCGGGCTCGAGCGGCCAGTCGTCGAAATGCCCGTCGATCGTGACGGCCGCCGCGGCCCGCGTGACCTGGATCGATTCGGTGCGGGGTGTGCCACAGTCGTGCGCGGCGTGCACCGGATCAGCGAAATAGCGCTCCTTGCCGGGCGCAGATCGGACGGAGCGGATGAACCGGCCCTCCGCGAACGGGATGCTGGCCACAGGCACCTCGACGTCCGAAGAAAAACTCAAGGCGTCGCCGACCACGAGCCGGTTCGGGAATCCCTCACGGCCCGTTGAGTCCCTCGCGGTGGCGATCACCTCGCCGTCATACACCTGGACGTCGGTCGCGCCCCGTTCGCCGATCTGCACGGCGAACTCCGTGCCCAGATCGAGCACGCTCGTGCTGGGTGTTTCGAGCCTGAAGCCGCTCATGCCGCGC
>JBIIMX010000491.1:0-2990 GCA_044337765.1 Pirellulales bacterium
ATCGATTCCACAAGTTAAAAACTCGTGGCCACGGGTCGAACTCCTTCGGTCTCGTCCTTCATGCCGAGACAGCCTCAACCCCGTCCCCCGTGGCGGCAAGTTTTCACCGAAGACATCGTCCGCGCCGATGCAAGGGCTGGAATCCTCCGTAAGGCTGGGCTCGCCGTCATTCCGTTCCTGGCGTGCGATGTTATCTCGCCGGAATCGCTGGTCTTCGCCAACCGGCTGGGCGTGCGGATCTGGTGCAATGGATTCCTCGTGGATGCTGCGGCCTAACCGGGCCGGGTACACTGACGGGGTCGATATCCTCTCACCCCCCGGAATCCGCCCGTGCCTTCCATCCATGTCGGCGACACCGCCCCCCCGTTCCAGGCGAAACTGCAGGACGGCAGCACGTTCGACTCGACGGCCCTCCTCGGCCGCAAGTCGCTGGTGTTGTTCTTCTACCCCAAGGACAACACGCCCGTCTGCACGCAGCAGGCCTGCGCCTTCCGCGACGCATATGCGGAGTTCGTCGGCGCCGACGTGGAGGTGGTGGGCGTGAGCAGCGATTCCCCGGAGAGCCACCAGAGGTTCGCCGCGAAGCACTCCCTGCCCTTTCCGATCATCAGCGACGCCGACGGGGCCATGCGACGGCTCTTCGGCGTGCCACGAGCGCTGGGTATCTTTCCCGGGCGGGTCACCTACGTGATCGACCGACAGGGCATCGTGCAGATGGTCTACAACGCCACCCTCGCCGCCGAACCGCATGTCCGTAAGGCGCTCGCCGCCGTCGGCGTTGCGACATAACGCACGTCACGCAGCCGGCGGCCACACATCCGCGGCGGCACTGGTGGTGAAGGTGCCTCACTCGCTGGTCCCGCGGCAGTGTCTTTTCCCAGGCCACGAAGGTATCCTGACGGCGTCCGGCCGGATTGATTCGCATGAGCGTCCGGCATCCTGCCACGAGCACGGTCATGGTGCAGCCCACTTCTCCCGCAATCGTGACGGCCGAGGCCATCCACAGGCGGCTCGAGTCGCTCCGCGCCACGGGACACGTGCGACTCGATGGCGAGGAGATCGTCGCGATCGCCCACGCGGTCGATGGCGTTTCGGCGACGCACATCCATCTCTTCGGGTCGCGGACGCGGGCCGGAAGCCGGGGCGGCGACGTGGATCTGCTGGTGTTTACCCACGAGCCCGCCTTCGAGACGTCGCAGCGGATCGCTACCCGCTTCTACGATCGTTGCGAGGAGCGGATTGACGTCGTCGTGATGCCGCCCGATCGGATGACAGCGGCACAGAAGGACTTCGTTGACCGCCTCGACAAGGTTGCGATTGCATGACATCCGAACCCCTGTTGGCCGAATCGATCGAGAAACTTCGGGCCGCCTTGACACTGCTGTTTGCGTCCGCCGACGACCATGTCGCATTCGATGCCGCACGGCCTTACACACCCAAAGAGCGCGAACCCTACGACGCACTGTCGGACCGTTTTCTGCGTGGCTTTGAATCGAGCCTCAAATTCTTTCGTACGTGGGAGCGAGTCCGAGAGGCAGCGGCGTCCGAGAGCTTTCGCGATCTGCTGCTGAGGATGGAAAAAATGGGCTTTATCAGCAGCCATGAACTCTGGCTCGTCATTCGGGACCTTCGCAACCGGGTGGCCCACGAATACATTCCCGGCGAGTTGGCGCATCTCTACGCTGGCATCGTCGACACCGCCGTTCCCGAATTCCGCCGACTGCTGGCAGAAGCCGGACAACGGCTCAGCTGACAAGGCCGCACGAGGTCGCCGCGGGTCGTTCCATCCACATAAAAGCTCTCGGCGGAAGTCGGCGGCTCCGCGTGGAAACAGAATGCGGCCTCCCCTTGTTGGTATGCTTTTTGTCACGGTAGATCAGTTCTTCCTCCATGATGCACGAGGTGATCGAATGTGGCGCAGACTTCTTCGCACGTGGGCTGCCATGGTCGCAGCCTGCTTCGCATCCGCCGTGTTTGCCGCCGATGTCCATCTCTCTCCGGCGGGGAACGACGCAGCCGATGGTTCTGCCGCCACACCGGTCGCCACACTGCGGCGGGCGCTCGATCGCGTCCGCGACATCCGCGAGGCCGACCGCGGCCGTGACAACCCGGTCGAGATCCTCGTAGCCGACGGGCGGTATGAACTGGCCCAGCCGATCGTGATCGATCCCGCCGACTCCGGCACGGCTCAGTCGCCGACGGTCATCCGTGCCGCCGCCGGCGCGCGGCCGATCTTCAGCGGTGGCCGTGTGATCGGCGGCTGGCAGGTTCACAACGAGGACGGCCAGGTCCGCTGGACGGTGGACATGCCTGAGGTGAAGGCCGGCACCTGGAACTTCGGCCAGCTGTTCGTGAACGACCAGCGGCGGTTTCGGCCCGTGCTTCCTGCCTCGGGCTGGTACACGATCGCCGGCACGCTTCCCCCGTCGCCGGCCGCTGCCGGAAAGGGGCACGACCGGTTTGTGTTTTCTGGCGACGACCTGCGGGCCGATTGGGCGAACCTAGCCGACGTCGAAGTCGTGGCGGTGCATCGGTGGACGATGTCGCGAATGCCGATCGGTGAAATCGCCGCTGTCGGGCCGGACAAGGATGGCGAGAACTCGCCTCCCCAGCGGGTCGTCACCTTCGCCGGCCACACCCGCGGGGTGAAGGAATGGTGCTCCTTCCCCAAGGGAAACCGGTTCCTCGTTGAAAACGTCCGCGAGGCCCTCGGCACTCCTGGCTCGTGGTATCTCGACCGGCCTACAGGCACGCTCACCTACTGCCCGCTCGATGGAGAGACGCCCGATGCCGCGGTCGTGATCGCACCCGTTGCCGAGCGGCTGCTCGAGTTTCGCGGCGACCTGGCGGCGGGCAGGCTCGTGGAGCACGTAAAGCTCGAGGGCCTCACGTTCGCCCACGACAACTGGGCGATGCAGCGGGGCGGCCAATCGTATCCGCAGGCCGAGGCCAACGTGGGCGGTTCGATCATGGCGACCGGCGTCAGGCAT